>JAWOJC010000177.1:0-5558 GCA_046484315.1 Smithellaceae bacterium
AGATACCCCGCCATGGTCGGACAGAACCACCTGGGGCTTAAAGACGCCGACGGCAAACCCTTTATCCAGGAAGCCATAGAAAAATGTAAAAAGTCAGGATCGGCCGTCCATTCCTATAAGTGGATGGTTACAAAAACCAACACGATTGAAGATCGGACCATGATGGTTGAGGTCATTGATTGCAATGGCAAAAAAGTTGATGTCGGCATCAGCTATGAGGGGAAATTATAGGCCCTCGCTGAAACATTTAGCTGCATAACAAAGACCCTGACATGGCGGCAAGCCCTCCGGTAATCAGGGTTTTTGCTTATGCCTCTTCCCGCATCCGAGACGAAACAAGACGCATTTGCCTTTTGACACCTTCTGACCAACTGTGATAGCTTACCGGCAAAATGACCGTCTGACAGCGGTCTGCAAGGACGATGCATTATCAATAAGCTATATGGCAATACAGCCGGACTCGGCGCCGCTCAGATCAAATCCATTGAACGCCTCTATCGGCGGGGCATCCCTCCGGAAAATATCATCAGCCATGATCTCGCGCGCGAACTGGCTGCCCTGTCTTTCGTGATTAACCGCCAGATCGGTCTCTTGATCGGACGAAAAGGCGAAATCCACTTCGTCATCTGCGGGGACACGAAAAGCATTTTCATTCCGGACCTTGACCGCTTTCGCGCCGCCTCGACGCGATTCAAAGGCCTGCGCCTGATCCATACCCATCTGGCGGGTGAAGACCTCTCGGAAGAAGACTTAACGGACATGTCGCATTTGCGGCTGGACCTGGTGGCCGCGCTCCAGGTGCGCCCCGACGGCTCTCCCGGCAAACTCACCTGGGCGCATCTGATTCCGGAAAATCCGCAGGGCGATTACTGGTTGATCCACGACCCGGAAGAACCGCACCGGCTTGCCGTCAATTTTCTCGCTTTCATCGGCGCGCTGGAAGACGAATTCGCCAGGCAGCAGAAAACCCGTAAAATCGACGCGGCGGAAAAGGCCGTTATTATCCGTGTGGAAAGCCGATCGCCTGCCGAAGCGGAAGCCTCGCTCGCCGAGCTGCGCCAACTGGCCAAAACCTGCGGTGTTGAAGTATTTGACGCACAGATTCAGTACCGGCCGCAACCGGATCCGAAATATCTGGTCGGCCGGGGCAGGCTGTCGGCCATTGATTTGCGCGCCACGCAAATCGGTGCGAATCTGCTGATTTTCGATCACGAATTAACAGCGGCGCAGGTCCGCTCCATCGGTGATTTCACCGGCCTCAAGATTCTGGACCGCACACAGGTAATCCTGGACATCTTCGCGAGACGCGCCCACAGCCGCGAAGGCAAAATTCAGGTGGAACTCGCCCAGCTCAAATATCTTTTGCCGCGCCTGATGCACAAGGACGCTTCCCTGTCGCGTCTGGCAGGCGGCATCGGAGGCGTGGGCCCCGGTGAAACCAAACTGGAAATCGACCGCCGCCGGATCCGGGAGCGCATCAACAGATTGGAAAAGGACCTCAAGGACATCACGAAATCCCGCGGACAACGCCGGGGGCGACGTGCGAAATCAGGCCTGCCGGTCATCTCGATTGTGGGCTACACCAACGCGGGTAAATCCACACTGCTCAACACACTGACGCAAAGCGTCTCGCTTGCGGAAGACAAACTTTTTGCAACGCTCGACACCAAAAGTGCAAGGCTCCGCTTTCCCCACGACACGGAAGCGGTGATTACCGACACGGTCGGCTTTATCCGGAATCTGCCGAAGGAACTCTTCAGCGCCTTTCGCGCCACGCTCGACGAGTTGCAGGAGGCGGACCTGCTTTTGCACGTCATCGATATCAGCCACCCCCAGTTTGAAGAACAGATCGCCGCGGTGGAAACCATCCTCGACAATCTCGACATTTCCGGCAAACCGGCCATCCGGATTTTCAATAAGGCGGATCGCTTTGAAGACAAGGAAATGCTCGATGCCCTCTGCCGTCGCTTCACCGCGGTGGCCGCCTCGGCGCTGGACAAAAGCTCACTTCGGAGTCTGCTGGAAAAAATCGAAGCGGCTCTGCCCAGGACGGACTTTGCCAGATGGGATAATTATGCTAGTGAGGAAACAACCGAAGACTGAAGGATAAACAACGGGAGGAAGACTATGAAACGATTGCGAGTCTCTGTTATTTTACTGGCCCTTCTATTTTCGACCGGAGGCCTGGCCGCCGAAAAAATGATCACTATCGTCCACACCAACGATATGCATTCGCATTTCCAGGGATTCGCGCCGGAAATCGACTATCAACCCTTCATCCTGAACGCCGACGCGACACTCGGCGGCTGGTCGCGCATCGCGACGCTCATCGCCGACACCCGAAAAGAAAAAACCAACCCGGTGCTGGTCGTTGACGCGGGCGACTTCACCATGGGCTCTTTGTTTCACATGCTGAATCGTGAAGAAGCTTTTGAACTGAGGCTGATGGCCGCCATGGGCTACGACGCGATCACCCTGGGCAATCACGAGTTTGATCTCAAACCCGCCGGCCTGGCTGCCGCGCTGCGCACCGCCCGGGCCAAAGGCGGCCTGCCGCAAATTGTTTTCGCCAGTGCGATCTTCGACCGCAATCAACCGGTTCTGGCGGACCTGGAAAACGCTTTTGCCGAAACCGGTGTAAAACCATACATGGTTCTGGAACGAGACGGTCTGAAAATCGGCATCTTCGGCCTGATCGGCCGCGACGCCGTGGAGGTATCACCGTTTGCCAAACCCCTGACCTTTCGCGATCCGGTGGAAACGGCCCGCGACATGGTGGACATTCTCCGCAGGCAGGAAAAAGTGGATATCGTGATTTGCCTGTCTCACGGAGGCCTTCGGGACAATCCGAAAAAATCCGAAGATGAAATCCTGGCCGCAAAGGTCGAGGGCATCGATGTCATCATCAGCGGTCACACCCACACAAAACTGGACGTCCCCCTTGTCGTTAACGGCACCATCATCGTACAGGCCTGGTGCTACGGCAAGCAGGCGGGCATTCTGGATATTGCCTATGACGGAAACCGCGTCACCCTGAAGCGCTACATGCCCGTCGTCGTCGCAAGCTCGATTGCAGGCGATGAGAAAATCCAGGCGATGATCGATAGCTTCAAAAGGCAGATCGATACGCAGATGCTGGCCGAAAAAAAACTCTCCTACGACACGGTCATCGGAAAAACCGGCTGGGACCTGACCAACACGGCCGAGGAATCGCCTCTGGGTAATCTGCTGGCCGACGCGATCCGCTGGTCTGTCAACACCGCCGATTCGGACCCGAACGATCCGGCAAGCATCGTCCGGGTGGCTGTGGAATCCAACGGCGTCATCCGAGACGACCTGATCGCGGGAAAAACAGGTCAGATCACAGTGGGCGATCTGTTTCGCACCATGCCGCTGGGCATCGGCGTGGACGACACCATGGGGTACCCGCTGATCAGTTTTTATCTCTACGGCTACGAGATCAAAAGAGCGCTGGAAATTCTGACCAGTGTCCGGCCGCTTAAAAATGACGACTACTTTCTGCAGATATCCGGCCTGCGCTTTGAATACAATCCCCGCCGGATGGTCTTTGACCGGGTCACCGGCATCGATATGGGAAGCGAAGAAGAAGGATTCACGCCGCTCGACTTCAGCAAGTCCAACCGGCAGCTCTACCGGGTGGCCGCCAACATTTATAATGCCACCTTTTTAAAAATAGTCGGCAACTTCACCTATACCCTGCTGGATATCGCGCCGAAGGATAAGCAGGGCAACCCTATTTTGCATCTTGCAGACGCGCGGGTGGACGCGGATCCGCTGAAACCGGGCATTCAAGAGCTCAAGCAGTGGGAAACGCTCATCGAATATGTCCGGTCCTTCCCGGATGCAGACGGCGACGGCCTCGCGGACGTGCCGCAGAAGTATCAGAGCAAACTCGGACGGATTGTGGAAAATCCCAGCTGGAATCCCGTCAACCTCCTATCCAACGCGGCCTTCCCGACCGTAATGGCCGTTATTGTGATCGGGCTGATCCTTTCGATTGTTATCATTGTGGTTATCGTGATTCTCGCCGGAAGAAAGGCAAAAAGAGCAAGGTAAAGAATTCATGGGTAAAGATTATATCGAAATCCGCTGGCACGGACGGGGCGGCCAGGGCGCAATCACGGCGGCAAAAATTGTCGCTGGCGCCGCCTTTGTTAGAGGCTACGCGGGTGTGGTCATGGCACCGACGTTCGGGACGGAGCGCCGCGGCGCGCCGGTTATGACGTCTCTGAAAATCTCGAAGACGAAAATCTACGATTTGTCCCCCATTGAGACGCCGGATATCGTCGTCGTCCTCGACCATCTGCTGCTCAAGGAGGCGGACGTTACGCACGGCCTCAAACCCGGCGGTATCATCGTTTTGAACACGCCTGCGGCTTATGAATCCTACGGCTTCAGGAACTACAAACTGGCCACCGCGGACATTACCGCCATATCGGTCGAGGCCGGCCTGCCCCACGGCATGGTCAATACCGGCATCATCGGGTCCCTGGAAAAGGCGACCGGCCTTTTAGGGATCGACACGCTGCTTTGCGGCATTGAAGAGGAATTTCGTACAAGAGGCCCCGGAAAAAATTCGCGCGCGGCCAGAATCGCCTTTGAACGCACCGCGACGGGAGGTTGACTATGGGCACCCGGCATTATCGACGAAAAACATCGCACAGTGAACATGGACCGGGCGACGGCGGAAGGACGGGCTCGTGGCGGGTGGAAAGGCCGGTTCTGGATCAGAGCCTGTGCATCCCCTGCAAAAGAGGCAAAGAGGCCTGCTTTATCTGCTGGCTGTTTTGCCCGGAAATTGTGATATCGAGAACCATTCCGCCGACCATCGATCTGGAATACTGCAAGGGCTGCGGTATCTGCGCCGAAGAATGCCCGACCAAAGCCATCACCATGGTGGATGAGGCGCATTTTTCTGAAGAGGACAAGGATGAATCGCCATGCAAATGATTGAAAACGGAAATGTGGCAGCCGCGCTCGGCGTCAGGCTCGCTCGCGTCAATGTCATCGCGGCCTATCCCATTACGCCGCAGACGCCGCTGACAGAAAGGCTCTCCGAATATGTTGAAGCAGGCGACATGAAGGCCGAATATATTCCCGTGGAAAGCGAACATTCCGCGCTTGCCGTGTGCATCGCCGCTTCCTCCGCCGGCTCCAGGGTATTTACCGCCACCAGCGCCAACGGGCTGCTCTACATGCATGAGCAGGTCCAGTGGGCCGCGGGCGCGAGGCTGCCCATCGTCATGTGCGTGGTCAACCGGGCGGTCGGCGCCCCCTGGAATGTCTGGAATGACCAGCAGGATTCGATCTCCCAGCGCGACACAGGCTGGATTCAGATCTATTGCTCGGACCATCAGCAGATCATCGATACGGTCATCAAAGCTTACTGGCTGGCGGAAAAAGTCAGCATCCCGATCATGGTCTGCTATGACGGTTACATTCTTTCCCACACCTACATGCCATTCGATCTGCCGGATCAGGACAAGGTGGATGCCTTTCTGCCGCCGTTCAAGCCCGACTACGCCCTGCACCCGGAC
>JAWOJC010000147.1:0-4924 GCA_046484315.1 Smithellaceae bacterium
CCCTGACGGAGACAACCTGGCTTTGCGCCGCCATGCTGGTGATATCAGCGATGAGCGCAAGCGGTGCGCAATATGCCGGTTTCTTCCCCATCCTGGCCTTGCTTACCTGCGCTGCCTGGATCACACGCTTGTGCCTGCTGATTCCCCATCCCGTCTTGGGCCGGGTGCTGCTGCTGCCCGTCATGATGACTATTTTACCGGCCTGGTTTTTCTGGACATTTTGCACCGGTTCCCTTACCGGCGGCGAAGCATGTGCCGATGTTTTGTCGCAGCTATGGCATACGGGACTGGGGCATCACGACGCATCCGTTTTCTTTACCTGGGTGATGGGGCTTTATCTTTCCGCAAGAGGTGTCTGGATCGGCTTTTCCTCTCCCGACGTTAAAACGCAGGCGCGCTGGATGCTGGTGGGTACGGCTGTCTTTGTGTTTCTTTTCGCGGCCTGGCCGCACATCCGGCAGGCTCATCCGCTCATCGGTCAATTCCGTATTCTGGCTTCGGCTTATTTTCTGGTTGGCCTTGTCCTTCTGGCTTTCATCAATACCAGGAAACTTGGCAGGTTTACCGGCGACGGGGGCGAATTTTCCATTTCCTGGCTCATTGCCATTATCATTCCGACCCTCCTGGTCATTGGTCTGGGGCTGATCTTTACGGGGGGATTCTCATCGGGCCTGCGCTGGCTATTTCACCTTGGCCTGCAAGCCATGGATGCCGCCGGAGCATTTCTTTTATGGCTGGGTGCGTGGGTCATGTATTTCTTTGCCTGGTTGTCGAACCTTCTGCCCAAGTCGGGTCCCAGAACCTTTCCTCCTTCCGCTGAAAAACCTGCCTTTATTCGACGTCCTCTTTTTCAAGACTTTAAATTTGAGGACGTATCGGGATCGGTTGCCACGCTGTCCATTTCCGTCATTGTTTTAATTCTAGCGGCGCTGGTGGTAATCCTGTTTCTCCTGTTTCGACGTCAAACCCGCAAGGAACTCTTCACGTCCGTTGGAGAAGAAAGAACTTCCGTCTGGTCGTGGGGGCTTGTCTGGAATCAAATCAAAAAGATACTGTTCTCGATCGTCAAGCGACTGGGATATATCGTGGAGAGCGCCCTTCCGGCCACGAAGAGATTCAGCCCATCTCAGGAAGAAGCCGACCTGACGGAAATCCGCCGGATATATCGTCGTTTCTTGGAATGGTCGGCCGGACGCAAACAGCCGCGCCGTCCCGCGCAAACACCTCTGGAGCTGGTCCGGGAAATCTCGACTTCCGCCATAAACGGTCACCTGGCAACCATTACACAATGTTACCAGGATGTGCGTTATGGCGAGATAACCGCCACGCCCCCGGATGTCGAAAAAGCCCGCCAAGCCTTGCATCTGCTGGAAAAGGAAGATGTTCATATTCAGGAATGATCAGCGGATCGCGTGACCGCAGCACTCTCCCGAGGCTGAAGTGACGCGATAATCTTTTAAGCATTCTGTCGTTTCAGCGCCTTTTTCAAACCCAAGCAAAAGATCTGTTGAACAAAACACGGAAATGATTTAGTCAAGAATAACAAACCAAGCAGAAAAACCGTAAACAAGAAAAAACCGGGCCGCCCGAATACTCAAATTTTGCAAAAAGGTTATCCTACAGCTCGTTGGCACAAATAAATGCTTTCAAAACCAGTCCCTTTATAGTACTAAATAAAGGCTGGAGGTGGCATATGAATATTTCCAAAGACATAAAACCGATTACCTATTTAAAAGCACACGCACCTGAATTGTTAAAGCAAATCAACGAAACTCATCGGCCCGTACTCATCACACAAAATGGTGAACCCAAGGCGGTTCTCCAAGATCCGCAGAGCTATGAAAATATGAGAAATGCCATCGGTATACTCAAGCTGCTCTCTCAGGGTGAAGAGGATATTAAAAAGGGAAAACTCAAATCCCAGGATCAAGTATTTTCGAAAATTGAAAGTATTCTCGAAAAAAAGAGCGCATGAAGAAATCACACAGCGTATGGTGGTCAGAAACCGCGGAAAATGATCTGGTGTCTATTATTGAATATATCGCCAGAGAAAACCCCCTCCAAGCAAGCAAAATATTCAGTGATATAAAAAAACGAGCTGAAAGTCTTAATGCATTTCCTGACAGAGGACGAGTGGTTCCGGAATTACAAAGTCAGGGAATTACATTATATCGTGAACTCATTATCGGGCCATGGCGTGTTATGTATAGAGTATCGGAAGACAGCGTTTATGTTTTGTCCGTCCTGGATTCCCGACAAAATGTTGAGGATATTCTGCTGCAAAGACTTATCGCATTGAAATAAACAACAAAACACGGAAATGATTTAGTCAGAACAACAAACCAAGCAGCAAAGTCTACAATAAGAAAAAACCGGGCCAACCGGATTCTCAAATCGCGCAATAATAGTTTTTCTACAGGCTCGTTGGTTGGACACGAAAACTTTTGCTTACGATAGGAGGATTGACGATGAGCAACCACGATTCCCATCATCATGGCCACGGGGCCGGCGCACACGCTGACCACGGGACACACACGGAAGTGCGTGAGCACGACAAGCATAAGGGTCACAGCCCCAAGATGTTTCGGGACAAATTCTGGATCTCCCTCATTCTTACGGTTGTGGTTGTGTTCTGGTCGACACACATTCAGGAACTGCTGCGTTACCAGGCACCTGATTTTCCCGGCTCGGGCTGGATCGCGCCGGTATTGAGCACCGTGATTTTCTTCTATGGTGGTCTGGTATTCCTCAAGGGGGCGTGGCGTGAGCTGAAAGACCGCTTGCCGGGCATGATGACACTGATCTCGCTTGCCATCACCGTCGCTTTCGTTTTCTCGTGGATCGTGGAGCTCGGATTCATCCGCGCGGAAGCGCTTTGGTGGGAACTGGCCACCTTAGTGACTATCATGCTTTTGGGGCATTGGATTGAGATGCGTTCAATCTCACAAGCTCAGGGAGCGCTTCAGGAGCTTGCAAAGCTCCTGCCGGATACCGCAACCCGCGTGACAGACCAAGGTGAGGAAACGGTATCCATAAGTGAGCTACGCGAAGGCGACACCGTGTTGATCCGTCCGGGAGAACGCGTGTCGGTGGACGGGGTGATTCGAAAAGGTGAAAGTGTCCTCAATGAGTCCATGCTCACCGGAGAGTCACGCCCGGTGAAAAAAAAGGAAGGCGACGAGGTCATCGCCGCCACCATCAACGGCGAGGGCTCGTTGCGTGTTGAAGTCACGGGTACGGGCGACAACACGAAGCTCTCCGGTATCATGCGGCTTGTGTCCGAAGCACAAAAATCCAAATCCAGGGCGCAGCACCTGGCCGATCGCGCTGCTCAAATCCTGACCGGCGTGGCCATTTTAGCCGCTGTACTTACCCTCGTGATCTGGCAGTTTCTGGGTGCAGCGATAGACTTCTCCATCATCCGGATGGTAACGGTTCTGGTCATCGCATGTCCACATGCCCTGGGCTTGGCCGTGCCCCTGGTTGTAGCCATCTCCACCACCCTGGGAGCACGAAACGGCCTTCTCGTGCGAGACAGGCGAGGCCTGGAGGAAGCACGACACCTGAATACTGTCATCTTTGACAAGACAGGAACGCTCACCCTGGGTGAGTTGCGCGTGGTCCAGATGTCCATAGCCGAAGGCGAATCGGAGGAGGAACTGCTTCGAATTGCGGCTGCGGTTGAATCGGATTCCGAACATCCCATCGCCCGGGCAATCGCAATGACCGCTAAGGACCGGAAGCTGAACGTTCCGACAGTGGAAAACTTTCAGGCAATGACAGGCAAGGGGGTCTCCGCTTCGGTCGATGGGATCGAATATCTCATGGGGGGTCCCGCACTCGTGAAGGATGGGGACGCGCAGGTGCCGGAATCGCTGCAAAGAGCAGCCGGGGAAGCGGCCAATCGAGGACAGGCCGCCATCTATCTGATGCGGGACGGAAAGACCTTGGCGATTTTCGCTGTTGCGGACGCCATTCGGGAGGAAAGTCGTGAAGCGATTCGTGCGCTGCACGATCGGGGCATTGAAGTGGTCATGCTCACCGGCGACGCCCAGGCAGTGGCAGATGCCGTTGCCGCAGAACTACACATCGACACCGTGTTCGCGCAGGTTCTTCCCGAAGACAAAGCGTCCAAGGTGCAGGAATTGCAAAAGCAGGGGAAAAAAGTGGCGATGGTGGGCGATGGGGTCAACGATGCCCCTGCCCTGGCAACCGCCGATATCGGAATCGCCATCGGCGCAGGCACCGACGTCGCTGTGGAGGCCGGACACATCGTCCTGGTGCGATCCGATCCTCGCGATATCCCGCGAATCATCACTCTGTCCGACGCCACCTACCGCAAGATGCTGCAAAATCTCTGGTGGGCGGCAGGCTATAACATTTTTGCTATTCCGCTGGCCGCCGGCGTGCTCTCGGCATGGGGCATCCTGCTGACGCCGGCGTTAGGCGCAGTACTCATGTCGGCAAGCACAGTCATAGTGGCTATCAACGCTCAATTACTCAAACGGGTGCAACTGTGACGATAGCAGCATCCGCCCAATAACCGGTTGCAGAAATAAGGGGGGAACCTTTATTCCTGACATTTCACCAGAGCGGTTTGAGGGTCGCTGTAAACTTTTAAACATTCTCTCGTTTCAGCGCCGTTTTTACACCCGGTCAAAAGACCTGTTGAACAAAATACGGAGGTGATTTAGTCAAGAACAACACACCAATAAGCATCGAAAACGAGAAAAACCCGGGCTGCCCGGATTCTCAAATCAAGCAAAAAAGGGTTTTTCCACAGACTCGTTCACGTGAGGAGAGAGGACAATGATATACAATCAAAATGTAGTTAAAATGACTGCAAATTATATTAAAAGATCAATTACGTTGAAAATGGTTTCGGTTGGTATTTTGATCTTACTACTGCTCATTCCGGCAGGAA
>JAWOJC010000289.1:0-3093 GCA_046484315.1 Smithellaceae bacterium
CCATTGTCGCAGACGACATTGCCAAAAGCACCAAGGCCACAAAAATGATTCCGAAGCGTTTCATCTAGCGCAGAGACTCCAGATTCGGCATGAAGGTAAGCGTAAAGACCTCATCCTTGAACGTCCGCTTTTTGACCCCGGCCATGATCATGACGGACTTGTAGCCTTTGTAAAGCGGGCTGTCTGTCTCAATCACCGCCGGACGGACAATGCCACCGCCAAAGTCTTTCACGTCCTTGAAATAAAGGGTTTTAATCAGCATGCCCGCCTCGGTCAGGCACTCAATTTTTGTCGGCAGTTTCTTCTTTTTATCGGCCCAAATTTTAATCTGGTCGTAGGCCACAGTTTTGGTTTTGGCCTTCAGGTGTAAAAGATATTCATCGTCTTCTTCCTCGACCTTCAATACGTCGTATTCCGCGGCGTAGTCCAGTTGCAGAATATCGGCGTTGTTAAACACGCCACCCACGACCGATTGCAGACTGGTGATGCGAATGGGTTTGCCGACATTGGGAATGTGAAGCCACATATTGTCGCCCAGGCGAAGCGTGCTGCGGCCTTTCTCGCTGGCCGGCGCCAGAAATATGGAGGCGACTTTGTCGATGCCCTTTTTAACCGTAAAGAGCGTGAACTCTTTCTTTTTCCCGTCCGGTTCAATATTGATGAGCTTGCGGTAAGATTCGTAGGATTCCGGTGAGAGATTGCGGTCGATCTCCAAAAGAAGCTTTGTTCCGTCCACGGCCAAAGCGGAAAACGGCAACATAATGATCATGGCAATAATAAAATGAAGCACTTTGAGCATGGCAGTTTCCTCCTATTGAACAGCTTGCTTGACGGCATCAACAGCGGTTCCCTTAAATTTAAGATAGGAAATACGCCTGGCCTTCAGGGCTGTAATCATTTTATTTCCAAAATCGCCCGCGATAATTTTCGTCACGCCTTTACCCGACAGTTCATCAACAACCAGGGTGCTGGCGCTCCCGCCCGCATTCTGATGGGGATTGGCTAGCGCTTCAATGAATACATCCTTGCCATCGAAAATAAGAAAATATGGGCCTCTGGCCGCCACGGGGCTGACCTCGGCCTCCGGCGTATTTCCCTGAGCAACAACCGCAATCCTTGAATTGTCCGCCCAGGCGTTGGGGCCTGCCAGGACCAACATCAGGACAAACAGAACAACCGACAATAATGTTTTCTTCATTTCATTCTCCTTCTTTATACATGCCTAAGCGCGTCGATCGGTTCCATCCGGGAGGCCTTGAGGGCCGGCTGGAGGCTGGCGAGCACCGCAACGACAATCACGATAACCGACACAACGAGCAGGTCCACCGGATCGAGCGTTGCTTTGAGCAGTAATCCTTTTTGCTGGCCGAAGTTAAAGCGGATGCCGATCAGGTTGACGATGCCGATGACCAGAGCCCCAATGGCAACGCCCGCTGCCGCACCGACCACCCCCATGCAGAATCCTTCAAGAATGAACATAGAGCGAATTTTTCCCGGCAGCGTTCCGATGGCGGCAATCGTGCCGATTTCACGGATGCGTTCATAAACGGCCATGATCATCACGTTCATAATGCTGATGAGCACGATGGCAATCAGCATGATGCGGATGAACAGCGTCATGACGTCAATCATCCGGGCGATGTTGAAAAAGGGCGAAAGATCCTCCCAGGAGTGCACTTCAAATATCGGCTGCCCCTGCGGGTTGACTTCACCTGCCGTTTTGTTTTGTAGTTGCTCAACTGCGGTATTGAGGCGTCCGAAGTCTTTGAGCCGAATCGCCACTTCGCTGACTTCGGCCTGTGTCATACGCAGCACTTCGGCTGCGTCTTCAATATGGACGTAACCGTCGCGTCCGCCGGGTCCCGTGGCACTCTCCAGAATGCCGGACACAATAAACTGCTTGCCGTTGACAGACCCGTCTGCGTTGGTGGCCACAATCACGACCGGATCGCCTAGCTTGACCTTCATGCCTTTGGCCAGAAGCGCGGGGATCAGGATTTCACCTTTGGCAAGCGTTTGCCTGCCTTCGATAATGCGTGAGGACAAAAGCGGCACGGTTTTAAATTCCGCTTCGGGATCGATGCCGTTTAAGCGGATGTTGGTGGTTTCGGTGAAGTTGCTGAACATTCCGCCGAACTTGAGGCGCGGCGAAAAAGCTTCGACCTGCGCATCTGCGGCCAGTGCCTGCTGAATTTTCTGATAGGCTTGCGGTTTCATGTTCAGATTCAGCGGAAGATTGTCGATGGAGGCAACATACCCTTTGCGGTGGATTTGCAGATGGCCCATCATGGAGTCGGTGATCTGGCCGCTGATCATGGTCTTGAAAGACCCACTGATCGAAACAAACACCAGAACGAAGACCACGCCGATGGTGATCAGCGATGCCGTGAGCAGCGTCCGGCGCTGATAGCGGATCAAATTGCGAATGGCGATTTTAAACAGATTACGCATGGGCCGGCCCTCCTTTCAACTCCTTGCCGGTGAGTTGTCCATCCTCCAGACGGAAGATAACCTCTGCCTCTCCGACAATTTTCGTGTCGTGTGTGGAAAAGATAAAGGTGGTTCCCAGTTCATCGCGCATTTTTTTCATGAGCCCGATGACCGCGTAGGCTGTTTGCGAATCCAAGTTGGCCGTGGGTTCATCGGCTAATACCAGCGCGGGATGGGTCACCAGCGCGCGGGCGATGGCCACCCGCTGCTTCTGGCCGCCCGAAATCTGATGCGGATATTTGCCTCCCTGGTCGGCCATTCCGACTGCCGCAAGCATCCGCGAAATTCTTTCTTTTCGCTCCCGGGGCTCGATATTCTGGACCATGATCAGGGGGTATTCGATATTTTCGTAAACGGTCAGAACGGGAATCATGTTGAAGTCCTGAAAGATGAAGCCCAGATGCTTTCCCCGGAAGGAGGCGCTTTCTTTCCGGCCCAGGAGGGCCACATCCGTTTGCGCCACCATCAGTCTCCCGGCGGTTGGTTTATCCAGGCAACCGATCAGATTCAAAAGTGTCGTCTTGCCGCTGCCGGACGGCCCGACAAAAGAAACAAACGAGGCGGGCTCGATTTCAAAATCCAGTCCCCGGAGGGCCTGCACGG
>JAWOJC010000291.1:0-2619 GCA_046484315.1 Smithellaceae bacterium
GCACATGGCCGACCACACTCATGAAATTCGTATCTCCTTCCCAGCGCGGAATAACGTGCAAATGAACATGCTCCTCCACACCGGCGCCGGCGGCCTTGCCCAGATTCATGCCGACATTGAATCCGTGCGGGTTCATGGCCTCCCTGAGAACCTTGACAGACACATCAAGCAGGTCAAAGAGTTCCTTTCGCTCCGCGTCCGAAAGTTCGGAGACATCCCCGAGATGCCTCTGGGGAATAATCATCAGATGTCCCCCCACGTAAGGGTATTTATTGAGCATGACAAAACAGGTTCTGCCTTCAAACACGATGTAGTCGTCACATCGGATTGAACATTTGCAAAACACACATCCTTCCGGTTTTTTCTCCACGAGATACTCCATTCGCCAGGGGGCAAACATGGTTTCCATTGTGACTTTCCCCGTTCATTATTATTCGGATCATTCGATCTGCACGATCCTTCCGGTAATTTCCCGGCCAACCTCTATAACGCCCACACTGCGATAGGGCGCAAAACGCTTATCCATGGCGGATCCGGGATTAAAAAAAAGCGTGCCGTCAACCGTCTTGTTGGCAGGATAATGCGTGTGCCCGTAGACAATACAATCCATTTTCCCAAAATGATTCGCAAGTTTCCTTTCCATGCCGTCGGGCGCCCCCCAACCATGAATCAAGGCAATTTTAAAACCGCCAATTTCCATAACCAACTGTTCGGGCAGCGCCTGCCTGACGCCGGGGCTATCCATGTTTCCACGCACCGCTTTCACCTGCCTGCCTTCGAAGACATCCAACACGCGCATATCTACCAGATCTCCGGCATGAAAAATCAGATCGACCGACTTAAAATGCGCCTGAACAATCCGTTTTAATCCTTCATCGTATCCGGAAAGATGCGTATCCGATAGGACACCGATTTTGACTGTTTTTTCGTCCATATCTGTCGCGGATTATTATCGGTAAGATAAAAAAAATACAAGTTTTTTTATTATGTCCCACCCGGTGCCCACCTGTTGTTTTTTAAATTATTCATGGAATTTAATGAAAGGCAATGATAAGTCAGATCAGCTTTATCGATTGATAATCAGAGCTTAAACATCACACTTCTTTTCCGAGGAGCTAAAGCGCATGTCTATCCCCTGCAGCTATCATCCGGGCGTCAATGCGGCGCATACCTGCCCCAAATGCCGTACAAATTTCTGCACGGCCTGCATCATCCGGAAAAAAACAGAATCCCACGGGTCGATGAAAGATGTCTATTTATGCCCCAAATGCCGCGTGTATGCGCAAAGGATCCCTTTCACCTACCTAATTGAACCATACTGGAAAAGATTTCCCCGTATTTTCCAATATCCTGTCCACTGGCAGCCCATGCTGCTTTTCTTGATTCTTTCGCTTATTCGTACCGTTTTTGCCTCACCCTCCCCCTCCCTCATCGGACTGGCGGTTGAATTCGTCTGTTTTGGCATTCTTTTAACCTATGCCAACCTGGTACTCTTTGACAGTTCTCACGGAAATCCGCAACCGCCCGCCATCGAAACGCAGACGATTTCCGAAAACTTCAGCCTGGTATTTAAACAACTGGCCATCTATGCGTTGATCGCCCTGGCGGCTTACCAAATCTTCGTCACGCTTATCTCTGTAGCCGATCCGAAAATTGCCGTGATCGGCGTGTCGGCTTTTCTGTTGGTCATCTTTTTTCTCATGCCTGCCATTTTAATCATGCTGGCCATTACCAAAAGCTTATTCGCGGCCATCCTGCCCACCGTGTTTATCCGCCTGGCCTGGCGCATCGGCTGGGCGTATCTTGGCCTGTGCTTTTTCCTGATGCTTCTGGGTCTGGCGCCGGCCGCCATTTTCGGCCTGACCTGGAAGGTTCTCCCCCAGCCGGCTGCCGCTTTTCTGATCACGCTCGCTTCTTCCTACTACATGATTGTATCCTATCATCTGATGGGTTATGTCCTGTTTCAGTATCATGAACAGGTGGGCTACAAGGTAGACTATGTTGAAGAACGAGACACTGCGATCATGCCTGCGACCCCGAACAAAAAAACGCCCGGCCCAGACGACAGCGGAAAGTCCGAGTTGCTCAATCGCATCAATATCATGATCAAGGACGGAGAACACGACACCGCGATCGCCCTCATCGAAGAACAGGCGGCCGGAGGTGATCTTGACCCGATCGTCGCGGACCGCTATTACAGCCTCCTGAAACTTAAACAGAAAAACGAGGATATCAAGGCCTTCGGCCGTTACTACATGCGGATGTTGATCAAAAACGGTGCCAAAGATAAAATTAGCGAGGTTTTTCTCACCTGCCGGCAGCTCGATGATCAATTCCTGATAGACGATGCCGACGCGCTTTTCGTCGCGGCCAAAGTTGTCAACGAAGGAAAGCATTATCCGGAAGCGATGAGCGCTTTTTTAACCTTGATTGAAAAACATCCGGAACATCCGATGATTCCCAACGCGTATTTCTTTGTCGCCCGACTGCTCAATGAGCAATGGAATGCGTCGGAACGGGCCATGAAAATCATCGAGCACCTCATGACAAAATATCCTTTTCATGAAAACGCCTCATTCGTCCGGGCCTACGTCAGGCAGATCCGGGGATAGTTTTTGC
>JAWOJC010000292.1:0-8876 GCA_046484315.1 Smithellaceae bacterium
ATCCACCGCGAGTATCGCAAACTCATCACCTCCGATACGCGAAACGATATCGGAGGAGCGAAAGGTCTGTGACAGAATCTTCGCGGCAGCAATCAGCGCCCGATCTCCTTCTTCATGGCCGAATTGATCGTTGACAGCTTTCAGATCGTCTAAATCGGCAAAGAAAAGAAGCAGGGTTTTTTCCGACCGCACGGCACGATTCAATTCCCGTTTGGCCAGGGTGAAAAAACCTCTCCGGTTGTACAAACCGGTGAGATGATCATCAAACGCGAGGGATTCCAGTTCTTTCTCCATTTCCCGGCGCGCCGTAATGTCGGCCCCGTAAAAGGCCAGCCGGGTCACTTTCCCGTCCGGATCCGCAACAGGATGGATCACCTGATCGATGTAGCGGCGGTTGCGGACCTCTTCAAAACGCTCCCGTCTCCCGTTACGGATGACGCTTTCCATCTGCTGGCGCCTTTGAACCACGATGTCGGCAGGCAGCAAGTCATAGAGACTTGCCCCGAGAATTTTATCTAGACCGACCCGCATCCGTTTGGCAAATGTCTCGTTGGCTGCAATCACGGTGCCCTGCCGATCCGTCAGAAAAAAAGATTCCGTAATAGCGTTGAAAAGAGAAGAAAGCTCCACGGCGTTTCCGTTTACGTCAGAGGCCGGTGCCTTAGGGCCGGACAGATCGCGCACCATAAGCAAAAGGCGCTCTCCCCCGGGCGCAACCGCCTGACAAATCATTTCCACAGGAAATGTTTCATTATTTTTTTTCCGATGAACTGTCTCCACCCAGGTTGTCGCGAAAACGCCTTCTTCGCCTGCCGGATTTTTCTCATCTTCGCCGGTCGTATCCAGCAGATCATCGACAAACATCCCGCAAATCTCCTGAATCGGGTATTGGTAAGTTCGAAGCGCGACTGCGTTGGCTTCCAAAATCATTCTGTCCCCGCTGCGGATGACAAAGACACTGTCTTTCGAATGCCTCAGGAGAAAATCATACCGCTTCACCCACTCTTCCAAGCTTACGTGATCCACCACGCGACGTCCCGTTCTTCTTCTGTTTTCAATCATGGATACTGCTCTCCCTGTATACGAACACGACGACTGCGGATACACTGTACCGCGCCTGAGCAAAGCGCTTTTCTTAAACGCATCATCCTGTTTCAGTCTGTTGAATAATGCGCGCTTTATACAATAAACGATTGCCAATTACAAGAACGTTGAGGCCGGATCCAAGCCCGCATGGCCTTCGCAGATAATTCGGTTGCAAAATGAAGAACATTCCGTTACTGATTTTTTACCATTAAAAAAACAGGGGCATTCCATGAGACGTGTTCAGGCCGCAGACATTATTTTTTCTCTGTGTTTCGTCATCGCGCTGTTTGTTTGTGTCGCCCCGTGTCCCGCCGGTGCCGCCGAAAAAGATCTGATATCTGGAACAGAATCCGGACAGGAAGAGAGCACCCAACTTCTCCTCGTTTTCGACCATAGCTTTCTTTTTTTCACCCGGATCAAACTCTACGCGTTTGCAAGAAACGGCGCCACCTGGCATCAGGCCATGAAACCGATGTCCGCGACCATCGGTGCCAACGGCTTTGCGCCGCACGGCGAAAAAAGAGAAGGAGATGGACGAACGCCTTCCGGACGCTACCGGTTGGGAACGGCCTTCGGCTATCCGGACAGCATGCAAACCCGCATGCCGTATCGTCAGGCGTTCGATGACGACATCTGGGTGGATGATCCTGTCGCCCCGGACTATAACCAATGGGTGAAGCTAAGCGATACCGCCGCCCGGTCCTTCGAAAAGATGAGGCGCGACGATGATCAATACAAATACGGCATCGTCATCGAGCACAACACCGCCCCGGTCATCCCCGGACACGGCAGCGCCATTTTTCTACACATCTGGAAAGCCCCCGGCGCCTCTACCGCCGGATGCATCGCCGTCTCCGAAGAGAACATCATCAATCTGCTGGGTTGGCTTGATCCGAAAGCCAACCCGCTGATTGTGATCAACCCCGAAAAAAGCACAAAGGAGTTCCCCCTATGATGAATAAAAAAGCGATGGCCGTCTCCCTGATCATCGTGTTGCTGATGATCGGCGCATGGGTTTCGCCCTCACGCGGGCAGGAAGAAATGCCCGACACGTTTGTGGATATCACCAGGATCATCCCCGATGTCCTCCTGGAAATCCGATATTACGGCGAACATAATTTCCTGGGCGCAAAAGTGGATGGTTATCTCGCGCCGAAGTGTCTTCTTACAAAACCCGCAGCCATGGCACTCGCTGCGGTGCAGAAGGACTTAAAGCCCTTTTCCCTGTCTTTGAAAATCTACGACTGCTACCGTCCGCAGCAGGCGGTTGATCATTTTGTCCGCTGGGCCAAAGACCTGGACGACACCAAAACAAAGCAGGAATTCTATCCCTCCGTCGACAAACGGCACCTGTTTCGTGACGGCTATATCGACAGCCGGTCCGGCCACAGCCGGGGCAGCACTGTCGATTTGACACTCGTGCCCCTGCCGCCACCCGCGCAACCGGTTTATGTTTCGGGCGAACCGCTGAAGGATTGCAGGCTGCCTTCAGGCGAGCGTTTTGCGGACAACGCCATCGACATGCGCACGGGATTCGATTGCTTTGACCCGCTGTCTCACCCGGAAAATCCGCAAGTGGCTTTGCCGCAGCGGATCAACCGATTGCTGCTCAAAACGCTGATGGAGAAACACGGCTTTCGCCATTATGATAAAGAATGGTGGCATTTCACTTACAAACAGGAACCCTACCCCGACACGTATTTCAATTTTCCGGTGAAATAAATTATGAAATTGCCGCCCTTTTTAAAATCTTACGGGTTTTCGATGCTGTTGATCGCCGCCCTGTTCGCGGGCGCGGGCCTGGGAATCGTCTTCGAAAAAGACGCAGCCCTGTTCAAACCGCTGGGGGATCTCTTTTTGAACCTGCTTTTCACGGTCATTGTGCCCCTGGTCTTTTTTTCCATCGCCGCCACTGTCGCGGGCATGAGCAACCTCAAACGACTGGGTAAAATCCTTTCGGTCATGATGGTCATTTTCGTGGTCACGGGCATAATAGCCTCGGTGGTCATGATGGCTGCCGTGATATTTTTTGAGCCCGCCGCGGGCGTCAGCATTCCCATGCCCTCCGTATCAGACATACAGCAACTCCGGGCGTCCGATCAACTGGTCCGCGCTTTTACCGTGCCGGACTTCCATCTTCTTTTATCCAAAAACAACATGCTGGCGCTGATCGTCTTTTCCATGCTGACCGGTCTGGCCACATCCGCTGCGGGTGAAAAGGGAAAAGCGTTCGGCGCTTTTCTCGCATCCGGCAACGCCGTCATGATGAAACTGATTTCATTGATCATGTATTACGCGCCGGTCGGCCTTTGCGCATACTTTGCCTACCTGGTCGGCGTTTTCGGACCCGAGCTTCTGGGCTCTTACGCCCGGGCCATGGCTGTGTACTATCCGACCGCCATTTTATATTTCTTCCTCGCTTTCACCTGTTATGCTTATCTCGCCGGACGTGGACGCGGCGTGAAAAGCTTCTGGACGAACATCGTCCCACCGTCGCTAACCGCGCTGGCCACCGGCAGTTCCATGGCGGCCATGCCCGCCAATCTGCAGGCGGCCGAAAACATCGGCGTACCGAAAGATATCCGTGATGTGGTCATTCCTATCGGCGCGACCATGCACATGGAAGGATCGTGTCTTGCAGCCATGTTAAAAATCGCCTTTCTGTTCGGCGTGTTTCAAATGCCCTTTTCCGGTATTGAAACCCTTTTGACTGCACTGGGCATCGCGCTTCTAACCGGGGTGGTCGTCAGCGGCATCCCCGGCGGCGGCACCATCGGCGAGCTTCTGATCATCTCCCTGTACGGTTTCCCGCCGGAAGCGTTCCCGCTCATCACCATGATCGGCACTCTGGTGGACGCGCCCGCCACAATGGTCAACGCCGTGGGTGATAATGTCGCCAGTATGCTCACCGCGAAGGTACTGGGAGATCGTAAGTTCGACGGTTGAGACCCAACGCAGGCGGTACGCACGAAAAGGCTTCAGGAATGAAGTGTAAAGTGCTAAGGAGGTAAACTTAAAATAGGGCGCTTTGACCACAAAGTAAATCATTTTATCATCTGAGGGAGGGGGAACATCATGGGCATTTTATCCTGGATCATTATGGGACTGATTATTGGCGTACTGGCCAAAGTGTTTATGCCGGGGACAGGCCCCGGGGGGATTATCGCGACGATTGTGCTGGGCATCGTGGGCGCCGTGGTCGGCGGATTCATCGGCAACGCGGCAGGTCTGGGCACAGTCACAGGGTTTAACGCGGGCAGCTTCCTGCTGGCTTTGGCCGGCGCGATTCTTGTTCTGATTGTGTATAAACTGATCCGATAAAGCAAAACTGATCCAGCAAGAAATGATGAACGCCGATGACCAATCGCTTTTTGACTAACCATCCGGAACACCATTCCATATGGGCGGTTCGGGAGATGGCCGATCGGGCCTTCTCCCGCGCCGCCGGCGCGCCGCTGATCTCAGGCAATGCCGTCCGGCTGCTGAAAGATGCCGGCGCAAATTATCCTGCATGGCTTTCCGCCATCGCCTCGGCAAAACATCATATCCATCTGGAAAGCTATTTCATCCGCGAAGACGCTACCGGCCGTCAGTTTGCCGATGCGTTGATTCAAAAAGCGCAGCAGGGCGTTCAGGTGCGCATTATCTATGATTGGCTGGGCGGCTTCGGCAAGACCTCGCAGCGTTTCTGGAACCGCCTGCGGATGTGCGACATTGAGGTGCGCTGCTACAATCCGCTGCGCGTGGACAGCCCGTTCGGATGGTTTTCGCGCGACCATCGTAAGATTCTGACCATCGACGGCCAAACGGGTTTCATTTCGGGGCTGTGCATCGATCAAACATGGGAAGGGGCACCCGAAAGAAACGTCGAGCCCTGGCGGGATACGGGCGTCGAAATTCGTGGCCCCGCAGTCTGGGACATCGAACAGGCGTTTGCTTATGTCTGGGCGATGACCGGCAAACCGATCCCCGAAGCGATAACAGCGAACACCGACAAACCTCCTTTGCCGGGCAGCATGAATCTGCGCATTGTGGCGAGCATGCCCGCGACGGCAGGCCTGTTCCGCCTCGACCAGCTCGTTGCCGCAATTGCCCGAAAGCGGCTGTGGCTGACGGATGCTTACTATGCCGGGACGACACCTTACGTGCAATCTCTCCGGGCGGCGGCAAAAGACGGGGTGGATGTGCGTCTTCTGGTGCCGGGCGGAACCGACATCCCTGCGCTGAGACCTTTGTCCAGGGCGGGTTACCGGTCGCTTCTGGAAGCAGGGGTGAGGATCTTCGAGTGGAACGGCTCGATGTTACACGCCAAGACCGCAGTTGCCGACGGTCACTGGGCCCGCGTCGGTTCAACCAATCTCAATATCGCAAGCTGGTTTGGCAACTGTGAAATGGATGTCGTCATCGAAGACGATGTTTTCGCGTCTCAGATGGAAGCCATGTTTCTGGAGGACATGAAAAAAGCGACCGAACTGGTGGTCGACGCCCGACATAAGATTCAATCCCCCGGTAAAATCCCACGTCCGCTTCGTCCGGCTACAAAAAGCGGCAGCGTGGGCCGCGCGGCGGCGGGCGCGGTTCGTATCGGTAAAGCCGTCGGCTCGGCTTTCACCTACCGGCAGGTTCTGGAACCGGCTGAGATGCGCCTGATGGCCGGCATCTGCGTCTCGTTTTTAGCCATGGCCGCACTCGTCGCAGCATTCCCGAAAGCACTCGCCTTCATCATTATTTCCGTTTTTCTGCTGGTTCGGTATCGCGCTGCTCTACAAAAGCTTCAGACTTTTTCGAAAAAAGAATCCAAGCAGAAATTTCCGGTTTTTCGGTAAGCAATAACGCATCGCCTCTTTTCACCTTTCTCGGCCGACCGAGAATACCCGATTTCACTTGACGAAAGAGCGGATATGGGATTAATCGACGTCCATACTTCCTCCCGGAAGTTTGTTGACCGAAACGTTGGACTCCTCTTGGTGATATCAGGCTGGAATAAAATGGAGACACACAAGGATAGAAAGTTTTCCTTATGACATCCCGCATGACGCTGGTGCTGATCATATTCATCCCCCTCCTGGGGTCTGTGCTGCCGCTTTTGGCCGACCGTGCCGGCCGTTCATGGTGTACACTGGTCACCATGGTGATCGGCGCCGGCAGCATCCTACTTCTGGGACTGCACACACCTGCGACCCTGGGCGGTGAAACGCTGGTGGCCGGGTGGCCCTGGCTTGAATCGCTCGGTCTGCATCTGAATTTCCGCATGGACGGCCTGGGCTTCGTGTTCGCGCTTTTGGTTGCGGGTATCGGGCTTCTGGTCATCCTTTATTCGCACTATTACCTGTCCCAAAAAGATCCGATGGGACGGTTCTATGCCTATCTGCTCTTTTTTATGGCCTCGATGCTCGGGGTGGTGCTGTCGGAAAATCTGCTGCTGATGTTTTTTTTCTGGGAACTCACCAGCCTGTCATCTTTTCTTTTAATCGGTTACTGGACGGATTGGACCGACGCGCGCAAGGGCGCGCGCATGGCGCTCGCTCTGACCGGCGGCGGCGGTCTGGCTCTGCTGGCCGGCATCCTGCTGATCGGCCAGATCGTCGGAAGTTATGAATTGACCGATGTTCTTGCCGCAGGCGATCTGATTCGCGGGCATCGCCTGTATCCGCTCATCCTGATGCTGGTGCTGCTGGGCGCCTTCACCAAATCGGCGCAGTTTCCGTTTCATTTCTGGCTACCGCAAGCCATGGCCGCGCCGACGCCTGTGTCCGCCTACCTGCATTCCGCGACCATGGTCAAAGCTGGCGTATTTCTCCTGGCACGCCTGTATCCCGCGCTCGCCGGCACAGACCTGTGGTTCTACGTGGTCAGCATCACGGGATTGATCACATTGCTGCTGGGTGCAATCATGGCTTTGTTCCGCCATGACATCAAGGGGATTCTGGCCTATTCCACCATCAGCCACTTGGGACTGATCACCCTGTTGTTCGGCCTGAATTCAAGACTGGCGGTGGTCGCGGCAATCTTTCACATCCTCAACCACGCCACCTTTAAAGCCTCCCTGTTTATGTCCGCGGGCATCATAGACCACGAAACCGGCACCCGCGACATCCGCCGCATCAGCGGCTTGTGGCGCTTCATGCCTTACACAGCCACGCTGGCCATGGTATCGGCCGCGGCCATGGCCGGTGTCCCGCTTTTCAACGGCTTTCTGAGCAAAGAAATGTTTTTTTCCGAAACACTCCGTCAGCAGATGTTCGGCCCGTTGAGTTTCGTGATACCACTTGCGGCTACCATCGGCACAGCGTTTTCGGTGGCCTACTCGCTGAGATTCATCCACGGTGTTTTCTTCGGCGGCCCACCGATTAACCTGCCGAAATATCCACCGCATGAACCGCCACGCTACATGAAGCTGCCGGCGGAAATCCTGGCGGCGCTGTGCCTCCTGGTCGGCCTGCTGCCAGCACTGACCATCGGGGCTTTCCTGACCGCCGCGGCATCCGCTTCGCTGGCAGGCGATCTGCCTGTCTACAGCCTGGCGATCTGGCATGGATTTAACTTGCCGATGATCATGAGTTTTACCGCACTGGCAGGCGGCACACTTCTGTATGTCCGGCGAGCACGTCTGTTTGCCTGGAAGGAACGTCTGCCCGAGGTGGACGCCAAACTGGTTTTCGAAGCCGCCATGCAGATATCCGCCTTTCTGGCTAAGCAGTTGACCGGCCTTCTGGAAAACGGTTCGCTTCAGCGCTATCTGTCGTGGATGCTTTCGGCTGCGCTACTGGTTTCGGGATTCTGGCTGATCCGTCTGCCCTCCCTGCAAGGCGCGATTCCGATCAGCACGATTGACGAAGTGACGCTGGTCGGCGCAGGCATTCTGATCGTGGCGA
The DNA here is from genome assembly GCA_046484315.1 of Smithellaceae bacterium. Classification (GTDB taxonomy): domain Bacteria; phylum Desulfobacterota; class Syntrophia; order Syntrophales; family Smithellaceae; genus UBA8904. Next base: position 7,962 of record JAWOJC010000292.1, read on the forward strand.
CGCTGGCCACCGTCATCTGGCATCGCCGGCGGGTTGTCTCCCTCGTGATGCTCAGCACGGTCGGCCTGATGGTGGCGCTGACCTTTGCCCGCTTCTCCGCGCCGGACCTGGCCCTGACACAGTTGTCGGTGGAAATGGTGACGATCATTTTGCTGATCCTGTCGCTTTTCTTTCTGCCGCGGGTAACCCCTGTCGAATCTTCCAAATTTCGCCGCACGCGAGATCTGGGACTTGCGGCAATGGCTGGTCTGCTGGTATCGGGCCTGGCTTTCGCGGTTCTGACACGCCCCTATGAATCCATTTCCGGTTTTTTCCTAAAAAACAGTGTGCCGGGCGGCGGCGGTGCAAATGTGGTCAATGTCATTTTGGTGGACTTCCGCGGTTTTGATACGATGGGTGAAATCACAGTGCTGGCCATCGCCGCCGTGGCCATCTACGCCCTGATCGACGGTCTGAAACTGCCTGTCCCCGACACCGACGCGCTGGAACACCCGTGGGCCAAAGACACGCATCCGTTTATGCTGGTCAATCTCTCCCGAATCATTCTGCCTCTGGCGCTTCTGGTCTCCGCCTATCTGTTTCTTCGCGGCCACAATCTGCCGGGCGGAGGCTTCGTCGCCGGCCTGATCACTGCGGTTGCCCTGATTCTACAGTATATCGCCAGCGGTGAGCAATGGACCGCGAAGCGGCGGCGGATCAACAACCATGTTCTCACGGGAACGGGCGTACTGACCGCCGGACTCACCGGTCTGGGTAGTTTCTTTTTCGGCTATCCTTTCCTGACGAGCCATTTCAGGCATATGCATATTCCCGTCATCGGCGAGATGGAGCTGGCCAGCGCCATGGGGTTCGACCTGGGCGTCTATCTGACGGTTGTCGGCGCGACGCTGCTGATTCTGGCCAACCTGGGCAGAA
>JAWOJC010000317.1:0-6485 GCA_046484315.1 Smithellaceae bacterium
CATCTGCTCAACATTTCAAGCGTCTTGTTTCAAACCATGTGCAAAACGCAGGCCTTTTGGTCCTCGAACAGTGTTTGCGGCAGAAACCGGCTTTATTTTGCCGTATTGAATTCCCGGTTGAGGATATCCGCAAAGGCGGCGAAGACGGTGCGGTCGCTTAGGATAGAGTCGTGAGAGCAATCCCACCCCAATGTTTTAACGGCGCAGGATACCGCGCGTGTATCGAGTGCGGCTTCTGCGGCCAGCTGATCTTGTTTCCCGTAAAAGAGGTAGTGCCGAACATGAGGCGGCAGCTTCGCGTCCAGTGTTTTCTTAATAAAAGCGCTTTGTGTTCCCAAATCCAGCCAGGCGGGGATGCTCTTATGGGTCACGACCTGAGAGGCGTCCGCCATGCCGAATCCGCTCCAGGGGGTGGCGAATGTCACATAGAGCTTTATGAAATCGTTTTGGCCGTTGGAGGTAAACCGTGTCAGAAATGAGCGCGTGGCGAGTCCGCCCACGCTGTGCGCGACCAGAGCCATACGGCTGAAACCGTATTTGCGGCGCAGCTCGTTTATCGCCTCATCGAGCAGGGATGCGGCCAGGGGCAGGCGGATTCCGGAAGGGTAATAGTAGTGCCACATCTGATATCGGCTGTGGTCGAGTCGCATGTAAAAATAAATCCAGTTATGCGGGCTGCCTTCGGTGCCGTGCACGAACAGGACGGGGATCTTACGCGGGTCATACGTCTGCGCCAGATAGATGTTCGCCCCGAAGGTTTTCATAAACGCGGTGGGGTTCCAGTAACCGCTTTGCGCGTTTTGCAGTGAAAAATAATCGGAATAAATCTTCAAAACCTGGCCGTTGAAAGTCTGCTGGCTGGTCAGGGAGTCTTGCTCTTTGACGCTCAATGCCTCAGGAAGCATCCGGTGTTGTGCGCTGTCGTTTATTGTTTTGATGGTTATGCCGGTGACGAGTTCGCCTTCCCGGATGACGATTTCTGCCGGAGATGCCGCAGTTCCATAGACCCCCGAAACCTCATCTTGTTCATAAATGCCGTTATGATTGTAATCGGTGACGGCGTAAAGATGATAGCGCCCTTCGGGCAGATAGAGCATGAAACTGCCCTGATTGCCGACAATCACATGTCCGGAAAACCCCTTTTCATTGGGGGCTGCTCGCCAGGCAACGACCAGGGTGGCATCTTTGGTTTTGCCGGTAAAAAGGATCCTGCCCTTGATGACCGCGGAATTATAGGAGCCCTGGCGGTTGTCTAATTCCGATGAAACCGGTTTCCGGATTATATTGTCGTGCGCGGGGATACTCAGGTAATTGCATCCCTGCAGCCAAAAAAAAGCGTGGGCAGTGAAGATGCAACAGCACAGACGGAAAAAAATACGAAGGCTCATTTGTGCTTCTCTTTCTTTTCAAGATATTCGACGACGCTGCGCTGCCGGTAGCGAGACGCGATATCCAGAGCGTTTTCTCCTGAGGCATTGCGAAGATGCATGGACGCGCCGTGGTCTGTAAGGCAGGTTACGATTTTTTGCAGTCCCCAGCGTGCGGCAATCATCAGCGCCGTGTATCCCTGTTTGTCTTGCGTGTCCGGGTCTGTTTTCTGCTTCATCAGCTGGCAGACCATATCCGGCATGTCTTTGGAAACCGCGAGATGCAGCGCCGTTTGTCCGTAAAGATCGCGCTGTCCGACACTGGACATGCGTGCGGCCAGAAAAGATGCCGCTGTGGCGTGTCCGCCGTGGATGGCTTTCATCAGAGGCGTTTCGCCGCCTGCCTCCTGCGGTGCGATGTGCGCGCCCCCGTTGATCAGCAGCCGGAGAATGTCGGGATCGCCCAGGGCGGCCGCCAGGTGCAGCGGTGTCTGCTTTTTTTTGTCTCTGACGTTGAGCGAAGCACCGCCTTGAATCAGCTTTGTGGCGATATCCGTCTGGCCATAGTACAGCGCCATATGCAAGGCGGTTTCGCCCTGCTTGTTTTGCAGGTCCAGGCCTTGATCCGTGGCCAGCAGAAGCGGGACGCTGTCCAGGCTTTTGTTGTAGATCGCCCACATCAACGGCGTATAGCCATGCACGTCCTGTCCGGCCGGATCGGCGCCGGATTTCAGCAGATAGCCCACCATGCCCGGATGACGGAAGTTCACAGCGATCATCAATGCCGTGAGTCCGTCCTGATCGCGATGGTGAATGCTGACTTTTTTCATCAGAAAATATTCCACCGGGCCTTCGTGCCCGTTTTGCGCCGCGTACATGAGCCCGTTCCAGCCTGCGCTGTCCCGGATATGGACGTCAACTGTTTTTTCTTCAACCAGACGCATAATGCAGACCATGTCCCCGGTTCGGGCGGCGTTAAAAAATGCCGCCGCAGGCGATGCGGCATTTTGGTTGGCGGTCTGGATTCTTACCGGACCGCAGGCGCAAAGACACATCGCGAGAGCCACAACGGTGATGAACGACAATGAGGCGCGCATAGGCTTTCTACTCCTTAAAATAAAAGGTTTCGGCGGTGTCTGATGTTTGCGTTTATAGCAGAAGCAGTCGGTTGATTCAACCTTTTCGGGCCATCGAAAAAAAGTCTCTGTGGCAAAGGCGATGCAAATAGGTCCTGTCCTGTGGCTTGTTTTTTGTGTATAAAAGGATCAGGCAGGCTGTCATACGTCATCAAGGGGCCATTGCTTGAAAGGAGAAAAGCATGTCGGAATTTCTGGACTATCTAAGCACCTGGTCGGTTCTTAAATGGATTTTACTGGTTCTGATTGCCGGGTTTATCGGCCAGTTCGGCAGAATGATGGCCGAAGCGATTGTGAAAAAAGCCCGTTTGAAGCGCGCCGGGCGAAATGACTCATCGACAGGCGAAGCGGAGCGCCTTGATGCGAAAACCGCGTCGGGTGATCCGGATAAGCCCCTGCCGTCAGCGGGCGGCGCTTCATCATCCGGTAAAAACGAGAAGAAAGCGCTCAAGGCGGCGGAAAAAATCCGTAAGAAAGAAGCGAAAATCAACCCGTCATGAAAATGGAAAGATAAGCGGCAGGACGTCAGGTCATCGTGTCGCTGGTTTCCACACGGTTGCGGCCGTTTTGCTTGGCAAGGTAAAGGGCCTTGTCGGCATTCAGAATCAGTGACGCGGGCGTTGTGCGTTTTTCGGTCAGCCAGGCAACACCGAAACTGGCTGTCACGGATTGCGCGGGCGAACCGACCGTAATCTTTTCGGCAATGAGGCCGCGCAGGCGTTCGGCGAGCTCGATTGCGGCCTGTGCCGGCGTGTCGGGCATAATCAGCAGGAACTCTTCTCCGCCGACCCGGCCGAACAAATCCGTACTACGTATTTCGCGGCTGATGAGTTGTGCGAGATCACGCAGAATCCGGTCACCTTCCAAATGGCCATAGGAATCATTTATTTTTTTGAAAAAATCAATATCCAGCATGGCAATGGCCAGGGGGCGGCCGTGACGGAGCGTCAGTCTCAGCTCCCGTTCGGCTGCGACCAAGAGCCCCCGACGGTTATAGACACCTGTCAGCAGATCCGTTGTTGCCTGAAGCTCCGCCTCCCTGCGGGCCTTATCCAGCTGGGCTGTGCGTTCATTCACGAGACGTTCCAACTCTTCTTTGCGTATTTCCAGGTTGCGCAGCGCCGCATCTTCTGCCTCGATATTCTGTCTTTGAAGGATTCTGATCCGGTCGGCAATCGCCAGAGAGTGCATCATGGCGCCTGAACAAACACCGATCGCGATCGCTTCCAGGAGCAGCTTGGAAAAAGGTAGAAGACCGGCGATCATCAGGCTGAAGAACAACGCACCCATAAATGAAAACATTTGCGCGAGAACGTAAAACCTTATTTCCGTTTTACCGCGCCGCCAGACGACAAAACTGAACAATAGCAAGGTCAACGGGATAAGCGGCAGCATGGTTGCGCTGAGGTAATACGTCAGCCGCACCGGCATGACGAACACAGACAGCATCATCAATGTGCTGACACCGGCCAGCGCGGTGACCCAGCGGTCAAAGGTAACCCCCTTGTCCGTCTGAAGGAATACGCGCGTGAACAACAGGATGAAAAGGGAGCTCAATCCATGGAAAAAGACAGCACCTTCATTGCCGAACCAGTTGTTGTCGGGATATAGAACGGCTGATCCGAACCCGTCAAGCGCGGTAAACCCGAGAAAGGCAAAGGGCAGATAGGCCATGAAGTACAGTCGCGACGGCTCTCGCAGCATGATATAAAGGAGTAGATTATAAAACCATAAAGCGATGAAGATGCCGACCATGATGCCGTGGATAAACCAGTCCTTAAGCAGCGACTTGCGCAGGCTTTTTTCATCCCGGATTTCAAAGGGGAAGACAAGCGCCTGGGCCTCACCCTGCACACGAATGTAAAGATCCGCGGATGCACCGGCCGCCAGATCGAAGGGCATGATCAGGGTCATCGCATCCGTAAACGGCCGGCGATCGGCAGGTATCCGGTCTCCTGTGCGCTGAAAACCGCGGACGCCGTTTTTGTCAACCACAAATAGACGCACATCATCCAGGGTTGGATAAAGCACATCTAAAAAGAGATTCGCGTCTTCAAAGGATTTATTTTGCACCGGCAGACGAAACCACCAGGCGGAGGACGTGAAATAATGACCAGGTGCTTTTTCGAGAACATCATGAAAAGCATCCTGATTATTAAGGATGTCGTTGATGATTAAATGTCCCTGGGGATCTTCGAGAGCCTGCAACTGCCCCAGAAAAATGCTATTGGCCTTGTCTATCGGATCCGCGCCGCAGGCAACCAGAAACAAAAAAGACAAAATAATGAGAATATGTTTAGCCATGATATGGTCTGTTCCGGATGAATTTGTTTCTTAATGCACGTGCGCGCAGGATCATCACGATGCTGAGGGGGGTGTGATCTCCTTCCATGTAGCGTCATCGGACAGCGCATCCGTTTTCTTAAGGAGCCTCTTCCTTTTTTTCGACGATGGCGTCGGGGAGTAAGTCCATCTTCTTCTTGCTGCCTGAATAGAGTTCGTATTCCAGCAGGCGGCATTCGATTTCACCGTTGTAAAACGTCAGGCGCCTTTTGGTGCGCAATCCGATTTTTTTCATCATGTCGAGATTGCCGGTGAAAATATAGCCGCGATAGCCGCCCGCAACCTGCTTGAAAAAATCCCCCGTGCCGGCGTAAAGTGCTTCGAGGCGCTGAAATTTGTCTGCGGTGCTGCCCGGCTGCGGCCGGTCGGCCGCTTTGCGAAGAATGGCCTTTTTCCCGGAGGCGTCCTGCCGGGATCGTCTCACAGGAAGAGCCGGGGTGTGCAGTCCTTCCATGCGTTCGCCATAGGGCGGGTTCATCATAATGACGCCGCCGCCCGGCGGAATCGTTGTCTGTTCAAAACCGCAGGCGCTAAAATCAATGAGGTGATCCACGCCGGCGGTTTGCGCGTTTTGCCTGGCCGCCTGCACGGCTTTTTCATCCATATCCGTGGCGATAATTTTTGTGGAGGGCTTTTTGAAAGAACGCTGGCGTGCCTCTTTGCGCATATTCTGCCACAGTTCTTGAGGGAAGTCTTTGATATACATAAACGCAAAATTGCTGCGCAGCAGACCGGGGGCGCGGTTTTGCGCCATCAGTGCCGCCTCGATGGCAAGCGTGCCGCTGCCGCACATCGGGTTGATAAAAGCGCCCCGGCCGCGCCATCCCGTCGCGAAGATCAGCGAAGCGGCCAGAACTTCCTGCATGGGGGCTGCAAGCGGAATCTTACGATAACCGCGCATCGACAGACGTTCACCGCTGGTGTCGATGTAAACGTTGGCCTGATCGTTTTTCCAGTAAACATGCACAACGGCCCGATCCTTTGCCGGACCGGAATCCGGGCGTACGCCGGTCTTTTCGCGGATCCGGTCGACAATAGCGTCCTTGACCCGGAGATTCACAAAGCGCGAATCCGTGATCAGGGGATTTTCGGCCACCGACGTGACGCAGACATAGGCCCGGTGACCCGAATCGTAGAGAAGATTCTCCCAGGGCATGGAAGCGACCCGCTCATAGAGGGCCCCGGGCGAAATGACTTTGAACATTTGGAGCTGATAGAGCACACGCTGCGCGGTGCGCAGGTTCAGGTTTAACAACATCGCGTCTTCCAGCGTGCCTTCCGTGGTGACAGCGGTATCAATTTCGTTTAGTACGCGATATCCCAGGTTCTCGATTTCAGCGTGCAGATAAGGATTTGCGCCTTTGGGGCAGGTGACCAGAATCCTGTTTTTTTCTTTCCAGATTGACATCGGCGAGACTTAACACAGCAGGGGCGGTTTTGTAAACAAAAACCCCCTCAATCTTTGCAAGCCTTGAGGGGGCTATTCGACAGATCATGTTTTGTTTCGATAGCGGCGATTAAATATCTTTCATTCTTTGTTTGGCTTCCTGATACAACCTCATGACACACAGGAAGACCGCCAGGAAAAACAGCCCGAACATGAAGTTGGGGGCCGTGCCCAGCCATTTGTCCAGCTGGT
>JAWOJC010000323.1:0-7896 GCA_046484315.1 Smithellaceae bacterium
GCGATCCTGTGAGATGATGGAAAATAAACGCAGCGCAAGCAGACAGGGGTAGCCATCGAATGGGATTATCGAAAAGTTTACGCGAATGGATCAAACGAAACCGCTGGCGCGCGACAGGAAGTCTCGTTGCGGGCCTGTTGTGTCTCCTGCTTTTTTGGTTTGTTTATTCCACAATGACGCCTTCGGAAACGGCCGTCAAACAAAGGACCGTACAGCAGCGGTCGCCGTCACTTCCAATGCCTTCGGAACCTGCCGCGAGGCCTAAGCCGGCTGCCTCCGCCTCCGGCCCCAGGGCGAAAGAACTATCCGGATTTATTGCCGCGCTGGATCGGCAAAACGTGCGATACGGATGGAAGGATATTCGTCCTGCGGAAATCCCCTGGGAATTTCACAGGACAACGAAAAAAAACAACCCGTTGATGTTTGTCCATTTCGGCGATGCATCCGGGTCTTGTGTTTTGTTTATGGGAGGTGTCCACGGGGATGAACTGCCGACCGTGTACCTGATGTTGAAGTTGGCGCATTATATACAGGACAATCCCGATGTCGTGAAAGACAGATGCATTGTGATCGCGCCGCTGGTGAATCCGGACGGCTATCTGGCCGCAAGGCCCACCCGCGTTAACGCGAGCGGCGTGGATGTCAATCGTAACTTTCCCACCCGCCACTGGCATCCTGACGCCCTCCGGCACTGGAAGACCAAAGCCAAAAAAAATAAACGTTACTATCCCGGACCGAAAGCCGCCTCCGAACAGGAAACGCTTTTTCAGATCGCTTTGATGAAGCGGTTCAAGCCGCAGAAAATTCTCAGCGTTCACTCCCCGCTTAATTTTTTTGATTACGACGGACCGTCGGCGGATCTGGATTCTTTTGAACAGTGGATGGAACGTGTTGCCAAAGCGGTGAATCATCCCGTGAAACGATTCGGTTATTTTCCGGGGTCGCTGGGGAATTATGCAGGCAACGAACGCAACATTTTCACGTTGACACTTGAATTGCCCACGTCCGACCCGGCTTTGGCTGCCCAATATTTCAGCAGGTTTCAGCCCTCATTTTTGAAGTTCATCGATCTGGCGATGACCGGGACACCGCCGAACACGAGGATGGTGACACATTGAGGGCTGACGTTTTTCGATTGTGTTTACAAGCCGGGATTGCACGCAGAGAATTTAAAACGGGAAATCCCGATCCTCTATGCGTGCGGGCTCTGCAGGCAGATCCGGCATAATATATTTATCCGCTTTTTTATGAACCGGGTGAGGATTCACCACGATGGATCGGGGTGTTGTCGGACAGGCGAGCTGGCACGCTCCGCAGCCGATGCAGTAACGGGTGTCGATTTCCGGATACAGAATGTTTTCCTTATCCACAAAACGGATGGCATGCGTCGGACAGACTTCGCCGCAGGCCCCGCAGTTGTTGTGATCGACATAGACCACGCAGACATCCTCCAGAAGCTTCGCTTCGCCGATCTGCGTGAGTTTCTTTTCATCAAGCGAAAGCTGGGTGATTGCTCCGGTGGGGCAGACCCTGCCGCACACATGGCATTCATATTCGCAATAACTTTTCTCGAAATTCAATTTCGGCTGCATCAGGCCTGCCGGACCGTAGTCGCCGAAAGACGGCGCGAGGACGGATGTCGGACAGGCGGCGACGCACAGGCTGCAGGCTGTGCAGGCCTGCGTAAAGCGTGACAGGTTCAGTGAACCGGGCGGCGTGACGGGTTGATCGACCCGTGTCCGGGCGATTCCGGTCAAATGACGAAGCCGATGGTTCCATGCAAAAAGCAGCGCGGCCGCGGCCGCAATGCCGCCGATCACAAAACGCCTTCGGGCGGGCGACCAGGTGGGCGGATTTGTTTTTCGCCAGGCAAGGCGATAACGGATCGTCGATTGCGAACAGGCGGCAAGACAGTTGAAGCAGGCGACACACCGGCTCATATCAACGACGGCAAGGTGCGGATTGATGCAATTCGCTTTACAGACGTTTTCACAGCGCTCGCATTCTTTGCAGCGCGCCTGATTCAACGACAGTTTGAAAATCGATACACGCGCAAGCAGCCCCAGAACCGATCCCACCGGACAGACGGTATTACAGTAAAGCCGCCCGTGTTTCACGGACAGATAGACGATCATCGTGAGAAAAACCGCCGCGATGAGGGTGTCCGGCAGGGGAATGACGGCGGTTTGTTTCGGGTACAGATAAATATCAAAAGGTTTCAGTAGGAGGATGCTCAGGTTGTAGGTCCAAACAAAAACCGGTTGAAGAAAATATGAAAAGAACCTTCCGGCGATGGAATACGGATCGAGCAGGATGACGACCGACATCAGTCCGATAGCCAGGGCTGCAAACGTGATAGCCATGATGGTGTAGCGCAGAGCGTTATGCGGTTTCGAAAAGGAAAAATCGGATCGCAGGCCAAGCTTTCGCCCCAGTGCGCCGAACACATCCTGCAACGCTCCCAGCGGACACAAAAAGGAGCAGTACACGCGGCCGAAAACCAGCGTGATCAGCGCGATGAAAAGAAGACCGAACGCAAAGAGGGCGGCAGGATGGCTGATAGTCCGCAGTAGCGCCGGCACAAACTGGAAGGGCGGGAGAATGCCGGCCAGAAAAGTCGCGATTTCTTCTCCGCCGGCAAACAGCATGACGAATAAGAGGAGCAGGAAGCCGGATACGGCTTTACGGATTCTGATGAGAATCAAAGATCACGCCCCTTGTTTTATGGATCAAGACTTGTCCGGCAGTACGCGGCGGTCGTAAGCGTTTCCTACATCGCAAACGTAACGATTTTCAGTTCATTTAAATTCATGTTGCCGGTTTTTTGCGCGTGCCCTATTTTGATGTAGCCGATATCGTCCGGCTCTTTTCCGAAAATTTTAGCGGCGGCCGCGTCAATCGCGACAATGTCCCGCGACAGCAGCAGCGTCTTTTTGACCTCCACGTTGGCGGCGCGGGGATTGCCGGGGCCCGCGGGCCCGTGGCTCATCAACACGCGGTAAGCATCCACGACATTGAGGTCGGGTTTGCGATACAGGCAGAAATCCGCGATGCACTGATCCAGCCCGATCAAATGATATTCCATGCGGTTTTTGATGATGCCCATCAGGTTTTTCATGGCGATGGACAAATGGGCGGAGCTGTGATGCTTGAGCACGGGCACATTGATGAAGACATCGGAATCCAGGATCAGCGAATGGACATCCGCCGTTTTGAGTTTTTTTCCACCAGGGATTTTCACTTCGCGATAACTGAAATCATCCACCGGCACCACAATGCCGCGCGCCGCTTTGGCCGCTTCCTCAATACCGCTCAGTTTGTAACAGTTGCGCGCATTGCCGGAGGTGGGCGTTACCACATTGTCGAAGATGTAAACCTTTCCGGCCCCCGCTTGATAGCAGGATTCGATAATGGCCCTGACCAGGGCGGGATTGGTGGTGGCGCCGACTTCAGGGACGCGAGGGAAACCGATATTGGGCTTGACGACCACCGTCTGACCTTTTTTGACAAACTGATGCATGCCGCCCATCAGGTCGATGGCTTTTTGGAACATGGCGTCCGGTTCACCGTTTTTTACCGCGACCAGATCGGGAATTTCGGCTGGTTTCTGCCGGGCGAGGAGAAAATCGGGTCTGCCCAGTATCACGACGCTGCCGGCCACAATGCCTAGCGACAACCCTTTTTTAATCACGTCCCTTCGATTCAGCTTTCCTGCGTCCGCCATCTTTGCCTCCTTCGCGATGGTGCAAGTTAAGAATGTCGGATGTTTGGGGGAAGTATAAGTAGAAATAGGGCGTGTGTCAATCAAAACGGAATCGACGAATGTGGTATGCGCTCTGATCGTTGGTTACAAAAGATCTGTTCAAAAAAACCGCCTTCGTGTAGAATGCCGCCATGATGACGAAGCCGGATTTTACCCGTTACTCACTGGCGCTGATGGAAGGGGATACGTTGATTTATTCCACCCTGGGCGGCGGATTGCGTCCGTTGTGGGACGCGCTTGAAAAACACGCAGGGAAGTCCGGTTTGATTTTGCATGATAAAGTCATGGGACTGGCCGCGGCCAGGCTGATCGTCCACGCGGGTGTCGTTGCCGAAATTATCACCCTGGTGGCTTCTTTGCCCGCCAAAAAATATCTGGAAGATAACGGCATTAAACTCAATGCGTTTAATATCTCGGCCAATATTATGACGCAGGACAGAAGCGCCGTCTGCCCCGGAGAACGCATCGCGCAGGAGACGGACGGTGAGGATGATTTCATCGGGAAGATCCGGTTGCTGCTCGGCGTCTGACGCCGGATGCGGTTTTTCCGCGACACGCCGCTATTGCGTCCAGGGCTTTCCTTTGGTTTTATCAATGCGTTTGATGCGCTGGTGCATCGCCGCCTTGGCCAGCATATTGGCGGACACCGGCGCGGTCATAAACAGGAACAGGGTAATCAGCAGCTCATGAAGGCTCATCCCTTCCCCCCTGGTGCTGAAATAGATCAGTGAACCGATGACCAGAGCGCCCACGCCCAGTGTGGTCGCTTTGGTCGGGCCATGCAGACGCATGAAAAAATCGGGCAGTTTCCAAAGGCCGATGGAGCCGATGAGGGCAAAGAGGCTGCCTATCAGAATCAGCGCCGCCACCAGCCATTCAATCCATGTCATGGAATCCATAAACTTCTCCTTATTCGATAATATCGCCGCGCAACAGATGCTTGGCGACGGCCACCGTGCCGATAAAACCCATAACCGCGATCAATAGCGCCGCTTCGAAAAATAAAGCGGACGTCAGGTAAAGGCCCATCAGGATTATGATGGCGATGGCGTTGATGTAGAGTGTGTCGAGCGCCAGGATACGGTCCGGCATATCGGGGCCTTTGATCAGTCTCATCACGTTGAGAATGGCAGCGACTGACATCAGGCCCAGACAGATCAGGACGATGTGTTGGAGCATTCAAATACCTCCTTGAGCGGTTTTTCGTAGCGGTTTCTGATGTTGTCGATGAGCGTTTGCTCACAGGCGACATCCAGGCCGTGAATCAGCAGGGTATGCGTCTCATCGCGGATGTCTGCCGAAACGGTGCCCGGTGTCAGTGAAATAATACTGGCGAGTGCGCTGATGGCGAACCGGTCACGCAGCTCCAGCGGATACTCGATAAAGGCGGGGCGTAGTCGGCGGACGGGGCCCAGGATCAGAATGGCGACCTGAATGTTGGCAATGGCAATGTCTTTGAGCACCCGCAGCACCAGACGAAGCAAAACGCCCGGCCGGCGCAAAACCGGCGGGTCGGGCCAGAATACCCTTGTGATAAAAGGGATGCCCCAGGCCAGAAAAAGCCCCCCCAGAAGGTTTGCAAACGACAGATCATTCATGATGAGCTGCCAGACCAGAAATAAAAACGTGGACAACCAGGGGTGAGGAAATATCTTTTTGAGGATTTTCATGGTGCGCCTCCCTGATGAACCGGCAGGGCGGACAAGACCTGCGCGATATAGTCGGCAGGCTCCAGCAGTTGCGCCGCTGTGGCTTCCAGATAACCCAGGAGCGGCTGTGCGAAAATAACCAACAGAGGACTTGCTGCCAGAAGGGCTATCACAGGCCACACACGTAGCGCGGCAGGGGCTGCCGCGGGTACCTCCGCCGCGTCATAACGCCAGAAAAGTGTGCTGCCCGCCCGCGAAAGCGCGATGATCGCAAACAGGCTGCCGCAAAGCACCGTGACGTAAAGCCCGGCCGCACCGGCGCTGATTCCAGCCGCTTCGAGCAAAAGCAGTTTGCCGATAAAGCCGGACAAAGGCGGCAGGCCGGCGATGGACAGCGACGCGATTAAAAAAAGGCTGCCCAGCAGCATGGGGGCAGGCAGGGGCGGGCCGGCGATCAGGCGATCGGCGATGTTTGAGCCCCGGACACGCACCAGAATGCCGGCCAGAAGAAACAGCGCCCCGGTGATCCAGGTGGAATGGACCAGGTAATAGAGGGCGGCGACGAGCGCAGAAGGCGTGCCCAACGCCACGCCGGCCAAGAGGGTGCCGATCGAGATGATGATCAGATACGCGATGAGTCTTCTGAGCGCGTCGGCCGCCAGGACGCCGATGGCGCCCAGGACCAGCGTTACAAGCGCGACCGGCCACAGCCAGTCGTTGGCCAGCATGGCCAGCGGGCCTGCCTTTGCGCTGAAAACGAGCGTGTTGATTCTTAAGATGGCGTAAAGGCCGACTTTGGTCATGATCGCAAACAGCGCGGCCACCGGCGCGGCGGCTGACGCGTAGGCGCGCGGCAGCCAGAAGTACAGCGGAAAGGCGGCCGCCTTCAGGCAGAAGACCAGCATCAGCAGCAGTCCCGCCGCGCCCACCAGGGGCGCGTCCGGGGCGGAGACGGACGCCACGCGCCCGGCCATATCCGCCATGTTGAGGGTGCCGGTGATCCCGTAAAGCGTGCCGACCGCGATGAGAAACAGCGACGAACCGACAATGTTGAGGATGAGATAATGCAGACCAGACCGGATCCGTTTCGGGAGGCGGCCGTGAAGGAGCAGGCCGTAGGAGGCAATGAGCAGAACCTCGAAAAATACGAACAGATTGAACACGTCGCCCGTTAGAAAAGCGCCGTTGATACCCATGATCTGAAATTGAAACAGGGCGTGGAAGCCGCGTCCCGCCTCATCGTCGCCAAGAACCGCATAGGCCAGCGCGGCTGTGGACAGAACAGATGTGGTCAGAAGCATCAGTGCCGAGAGCCGGTCTACCACCAGGACAATGCCGAAGGGCGCAGGCCAGTTGCCCAGCAGGTAAACCGATATGCCATCGCAGGCCTGAAGCATCAGGGCGACAGCCAGAGGAATCTGTGTCAGCATGGCGGCAAGTGAAATCGTCCGCTTCAGCGCGAGGCGGTTTCCGGGGATCATGGCCAGAAGCGCGCCCGCGAAAAGCGGGATGATAACGGGCAGAATCGGCAGGTGGCTCATGGAAGGTCCTCCTGCTCATCGACATGGTCGTGGCCGGATTCGCCAAGCGCTCTCAGGGCGAGGGCCAGCGCAAAAGCGGTCAGCGCGAAGCCGATGACGATGGCTGTCAGCACCAGGGCCTGGGGCAGGGGATCGGTATAAGTTTCGGCGCGTCCGATCACGGGGGGGGCGCCGGTGGTGAGATGTCCCATGGAGAACAAAAACAGATTGACCGCGTAGCTGATCAGTGTCAGCCCGACCACCACCGGAAAAGTGCGTCCGCGCAATAACAGGTAAACACCGGCGGCGGCAAGCAGGCCTACGATGAGGGAGAAGAGCAGTTCCATCAGGGGGTCCTCCCCATCGCGCGGCCTGTGGAGATTCTGCCCAGGTTGGCCAGAATCAGCAGCGTCGCGCCGACAACCGTCAGATAGACGCCCAGGTCGAATCCAATGGCGCTGGCCAGCTCCATCTCGCCAATGACGGGAATATAAATATGCCTGAAATGGCTTGTCAGGAAAGGATAGCCGAAAAAGAAACTTCCCAGACCGGTGATCCCGGCAATCAGTACCCCCGTTCCCGTAAGAACATGGTTGTTGATCCGCCGCCGCTTCGCGGTCCATTGCTCACCGCTGGCGATATACTGTAGAATCAGGGCAACCGCCGTGATCAGGCCGGCGACAAAGCCTCCGCCCGGCAGATTGTGACCGCGCAGAAACAAATAGGCGGAGACCAGAAGCGCCAGGGGCAGAATGATCCGGGAGAGATTGACCAGCATAAACGGATGCGTGTCTTTGGCCCACGGGCGTCCCAGCGCGTCGGTGTCGGGGACAGGCAGCTTCAGACCGTCGATCAGCGCGTAGATGGCCACGGCGGCGATGGCCAGCACTGTGATTTCACCCATCGTATCAAAACCGCGGAAGTCCACCAAAATGACATTGACCACATTTGCACCGCCGCCGCC
>JAWOJC010000123.1:0-7238 GCA_046484315.1 Smithellaceae bacterium
TGCGAGACGCTTTGATGTTCCTTTTTTCTCTCCAGTAAATATTTTTTGCCCAGCCCGATGTCTTCGGGGTGAACGTATAGATCCACGGGCCCGCCCACGATGTTTTCCCCGGGACGTCCCAGGGTCTCCATCAGTTTCTGGTTGACATACAGATATTTGCCTTCCTCGATATCGGCAATGGTGATGCCGTCGCTGGTGGATTCCATTGCCGTGCGGTAGAGCGCTTCGCTTTCGCGCAGGGCGTTTTCAGTTTCCTTTTGTTTTGTGATGTCCCGGACAAAGCTGAGCATGGCGGGGGCGCCCTGATATTTAACGATCACGGTGTTGATATGGAGGTGGACTTCGGATCCGTCCGGTTTTGCAACGCGCAGTTCGTAGTCCGTGGGGATCGGGTCGCCCTTTTGTCTGTGGTCGAAAGCCTCGGTTATTCCGGACCAGTCGTCCGGATGAATATACGCGCCCTGCACCGCGCCGATCAGGTTCAGGTCCGGACGTCCGATCGTATCGAGCATTCTCCGGTTGACGTATACATACTTTCCCTTCTGGACGATGGTGACCCCGTCACTGGTGGATTCCAGGGCCGTGCGGTAGAGCTCTTCGCTTTCACGCAGCGCCGCTTCGTATTGCCTTTTCTGCGTGATGTCGGTAATGAAAGCCAGGGTTGCCGGTTCGCCGCGGTAGGTGATCGTCACATTAATGACGCTGACAATGGCCACAGAGCCATCCGGTTTCACAATGCGCAGATCGTAGGTGGAATGCGGCACGGGCATGTCCTTGACGGTCGCCTCGTAATTTTCAGCCAGCAGTTTTCGGTCATCAGGATGGATATGCACACCGGCGGTTTTTCCAATCAGACTCTCGTCAGGTCTGCCGATCGTTTCCATCAATTTCTTATTGACATAGACATATTTGCGTTTCTGAACAATGCTGATGCCGTCACTGGTGGTTTCCAGCGCGGTACGGTAAAGTTCTTCGCTTTCGCGCAGGCGCTCTTCCACTTCACAGCGCGAGGAGATATCCATGACCATGGAACGGCTCATGACGAAGCGGCCCTGCTCGTCCGTGACCGCCGAGGCTGTGACTAAAACGGGCAGGCGGGATCCGTCTTTGCGCAGCATGTCATATTCCACATCGCTGATATTTCCCTGCTGCTTCAATCGGGCAAAGGCGCTCTGGAATCCTGCACGGCTGGCATCCGATAAAATTTGTGTGTAGGGCCTTCCGATCAGCTCTTCGCGGGTGTAGCCCAGCCAGGCGAGTTCCGTTTCATTGATGCGGACGATCTTGCCTTCCTCGTCCAGCGAGTGATATCCGCAGGGGGCGTTATGATACAAATCATGAATTTCACGGGCCGAGGCCACCAGGTCCGCTTCGATTTGACGCCTTTTCTGCGCGGCCAGATTTTCACCGCGGAGCCGGGCCGCGACGTAGGCCATGGCGACAAAAACAAAGAGCAGTATCAGTCCCAGCGCGATGCCCTGTTTTCTGAAATCTTTGAGCAGGGCAAGCAGGCTGTCTTCGGAGGTGGACACGACGATTGACCAGTGGGTGTCACCGACCTGCACCGGCAGATAGACGGCATGCCTTTTCTGCGGTTGGGTCCCCCCGGTATGGGAGGCATCCCTATAGGCTGTGACGCCCTCTTTGCCTTGCATCATCTCCCGGATCATGGCGGCATAGGCGGGGGAATCAGGCAGGATATCCAACGCGGCTTGCCCCTGGTGAACATTGAAAGGGCAGTAGATGATCGTGCCCTGCGCGCTGATGAGCCAGACCTGGCGGTATGTGTCCCGATGAATGTGGTCAAGATATTCCTTAGCCAGGTCTTCAAAGGACAAAAGCAAAGCAATGGTGCCGTCAAAGGTTTTGCCCCGGTATACCGGCATATGGATGGCGATGGCTTCAAAACCCTGGACGGTTGTAAAGATATCGCTGATCGACGGACGACGATTTTGGAGGATTTTCCTGACGTGGGCCTGATCGGAAATGTCCCTGCCCAGGGTTTCGGGATTGTGCGGCCAGGTAAAAATAATCCGACCCTGCGCGTTTAATCGCGAAAACCCTTTGATATCATTATTTGGCATTTCCTGGATGGACCGAAGCAGGTCTTTGCCCCGCGGGTCCATCCGGATGATGTGTTCGTTTTGTGACAGGTAACGCAGTGTGTTTAAATGGTGCTCAAAGGCGGTTTCCAGCCCCTTGGCTGCAAGCCGCGCGTAGACCGTCTGGCGGTTGTTTAATTCCTCAATGGCTTTGTTTTTAAGATTGTCGTGCATCGAAAAAATAAAAACGACGCAGACCATCAGGCTGACCACCAGGAAAATGAACAGTTTTTTGTATGACATCATCGCTTAGCCTTCGTTGCATGTCCGGTCATCGAACGTTCCGGCCCTTATTTCGTGGCAGTATAAGGAAAATGTCCGGTTAAGTCAATCAGTTATTGCGGTTTTACCCGGGCGGAGAGTCCCTCTCCTGCAAGGGGACAACCTGCCGGGCCAAACGCATGCGTGAATAATAATTTGACTTTTCGGTCTTGCCATTTTAAGTTCCGAAAGTTTTTTCAAAACAAAAAAAGGCCGGAAACGGAAGGCATGCAAACAAAAAAACGAATCGTCATCACAGGGTTAGGAACAAAGAACGCCATCGCCTCCGATGTCGCGCAATTTGCGGCGGGTCTGCGCGAAGGCATTTGCGGCATTGAACCGGTTGATTTGTTCGATACCACTGAATTTCGCACGCATCAAGGCGGTCAGGTGAAGCATTTCGACCCCCGTCAGTCGATTCCGGAAGAATATTCACTCAAGCGGATGTCGCGGGCCGATCAGCTCTCTTTTGCGGCAACGATCGAGGCGCTTCGCGATGCCGGGTTGTATCCTTTTCCCGAATCGTTCAAAGCGGAAACGGGTGTGTCGATCGGCGGTGGTTCCGGCGGTCTTCTGGAGGCGGAAAGTTTTTATGCCGAGCTTTTAACCAGAGGGTTTAACCGGGCAAGATTTTCTCATCTCTCCACCATCTATTGCGCCTCATCCGCCGACCGGATTTCTTCTAATCTGGGCCTTTTCGGCCCAAAAACCACGTTTATGACCGCCTGTTCGGCCGGCGCCACCGCGCTGGGGTATGCGCGGGATCTGATTTTAAACGGGCAGGCCGAAAGAATGATTGCGGGCGGCGTGGAGCCGATGTGCCGGATAACCTATGCCGCGTTCAACGCGCTCAAATCCGTCGATGAGCATGTCTGCCGGCCTTTTGATAAAAACCGCGCCGGGCTTTCGCTGGGTGAGGCGGCGGCCATTGTGGTCATGGAGCCTTTGGAGGCCGCGCTGGACCGGGGCGCCAAAATCTACGGTGAAATCCTGGGTTACGGCGTCACCTGCGATTCATTTCACATGACGGCGCCCGATGAAAAAGCATCCGGCGCCGTGCGATCCATGCAGGCCGCTCTTAAAGACAGCGGTCTTTCGATTGAGGATATCGATTACATCAACGCTCACGGAACCGCCACGCCCGTCAATGACGTGACGGAAACGAAGGCCATCAAAGCGCTTTTCGGAAAGCGCGCCTACGAGATTCCTGTCAGCTCCACCAAATCCATGCATGCCCACACGCTGGGCGCAGCGGGCGCTCTCGAGGGCATTGTCTGTCTGCTGGCGGTATCGCAGGGGTTTGTGCCACCTACCATCCACTGTGACGAGCCCGATTTGGATTGCGATCTGGATTATGTGACCGAAGGCGCGCGCATCAAAGAACTGCGCGCGGTGCTGTCCAACTCATTCGCTTTCGGCGGCAACAACACCTCGGTGATTATCGGCCGGTATGAAGGAGAGGGGGCGGTTCATGGATAAACGCGGGCAGAAAACGGACGACATGCGCGTTGTTGTGACCGGTCTGGGCATGGTCACGCCGCTGGGTGTGGGGAGAGACGAATTTTCCCGCAGGCTTTTTGCAGGCGACTGTGCGATAGACCTCGTGCAGGCGTTTGACACCACCGTCCCGGGATCGCATTTGGGCGCGGAAGTGCGCACCTTTGCGCCGCGCGATCATATCTCTGTTAAAAATCTACGGCGTATGGACAAAACATCGCTGATGACGGCGGCCTCCGCGCGTATCGCGCTTAGCGACGCGGGCCTGACCGTTACGGAGGAAAACCGCGACCGCGTGGGCATTATACTCGGCACCGCGTTCGGCGCGACGGATGTCACGGTGCAGTTCGCCCACACACTTCTTTCCGAAGGCCCGTCTTCGGTCAATCCGATTCTGGTGCCCAATACGGTTATGAACGCGCCTGCGGGACACACATCCATCGAGCTGGGTTTTCGCGGTGTCAACACCACCGTCACGCATTTTGCCGTGTCGGCGGAAACCGCCATTGCGTATGCGGTTTCGGAAATCCGGCGCGGTACGGCGGACGTGATGCTGACCGGCGGCGTGGATATTCTTTCTAAATTTTATTATGAGGCCCTGACAAAATTCCGCGGCCTGTCGCCCGATGACGGGGGGCAGGCCGGCGCGCGTCCTTTCGACAAAACCCGAAACGGCTATGTGGCGGGTGAAGGTTGCGGCCTTCTGTGTCTGGAGAGTCTGGCTGCCGCACGCGCACGCGGGGCAAACATTTATTGTGAAATCAGCGGCGTCGCGCTCGGATCATCGCCTGCGCCGCCCACGGACTGGCCGCATCATCCGGAGGGCGTTGGACGCGTGTTTCGCCGGGCTGTCTCCGATGCGGACATCCGTCTGGCGGACCTTTCAGTGATTATGGCCGCAGCCAACGGCAGCCGCGTGCTGGATCGCACGGAGGCCGAAGCCTATGAGGCCGTGTTTGCCGCAGGCGATCAAAAGCCTTACGTCACGTCGATTAAAGGCGCGATCGGCGAGAGTTTTTCCGGCGGTGGAATTCGGGCTTGCGCTTTGGCTTTGTCTATGAAAAGTAACCTGTTGCCTCCGACTGTCGGACTGTCCGAGCCGGAAGCAGGGCTGTCCTTTGTCACGGGGGGGCCTTTGGCGGTAACGATGAATCACGCGGCGCTCGCCGGCATTTCCTTCGGCGGAACCTACGCGTACCTTATTATGAGTCGTTTTGAAAGTTAAAGAGCGGGCATTTTGAATATCGGAGAATGGATCGGCAAGCGCGCGATGATCGCGCCTGACAGACTGTTTTTTACGGAAAAAAACAAGACCTGCAATAATCAGCAGTTCAACAGACGGGTGAATCAAACGGCGCACGCGCTGGGGCATCTGGGCCTGAACAAGGGCATGCGCGTCGCGCTCATGCTGCCTAATTCCGGCGAGTTTCTGGAAATATTTTTCGCCTGCGCCAAGACCGGCGTCATCATGGTGCCGCTGAATTATCGTCTGGCCGTGCCGGAGCTTCTGTATATTCTTCGCGACAGCGCGCCGGACGTGCTGGTTTACGCTTCCGAATTCACGGCAAAAACCGATGAAATCAAAGCCGCGGGAACAGGAATCCGTCAATATGTCCGGCTGGGAGAGGACACAGGCGGCGGGGATCCTGATTTCTCACAATACGTTGATGGTTTTGAAGAAGACGAACCGCTGGAAATTCTGGGCGTGGATCTGCCGGACCCGCTGTTTATCATGTACACATCCGGCACGACGGGCGACCCGAAGGGCGCGGTGCTGACGCATGGCAACATCCTGTTCGGCGCGATTCATTCGCTTTTAGGGTACGGGGTCGACCGCTCCTATAAATCGCTGGTTGTGGCGCCGCTTTTTCATATCGGGGCGCTGGCGGCATCCGTGACGCCGATCATATACGCGGGCGGAAGCCTGATGATCAGCAGCTTTTACAACGCGTCAGAGATCCTCAAAACGCTCTGCCGTGAAAAAATCAACTATATGTTCGGTGTGCCTGTGATGTTTCAGATGATGGCGGAAACACCGGAGTGGCCGGACGCCGACCTGTCGCATGTGCATTTTTTTATTTCCGGCGGCGCGCCGATTCCCCTGGCCGTGATCCGGAAATATCAGGATGAAAAGGGCGTGGGGTTTGTGCAGGGCTATGCGTTGACCGAAACAGGCAGGCTGACCTCGCTGGATCTTGAGGATTCTATCCGCAAAGCCGGTTCGGTGGGTAAGGAAGTGTTTCATGTAAACCTGCGCCTGGTCGATGACCACGGGCGGGATATTCACACGAATGATCCGGGGGAAATCCTGGTTCAGGGACCGAATGTGTTTTCAGGTTACTGGCATAAAGAGGCCGAAACCCGCGCTGTTTTCAGGGACGGCTGGTTTTGCACCGGCGACATGGGGCGGCGCGACGAAGACGGCTTCCTGTATATCGTGGGCCGGAAAGTCGAGATGGTTATTTCATCCGGTGAAAATATTTACCCGGTGGAAGTGGAGCGGGCGCTGCAGGCGCTGCCCGGTATTCAAGAGGCGGCCGTGATCGGGCTGCCGGACGCGAAGCGCGGCGAAGTGGTTGGCGCGTTTGTGATTATGGGTCCGGACGTGTCCGTGACGGAAAGTGAGATCATCGGTGCGCTGGCGGGAAAAATCGCGCACTACAAAATTCCGAAACGGATATGGATGGTGGATGAATTTCCGCGTAATTCAGGCGGAAAGGTGCTCAAACGAATTTTAAAGAAACGCGCGCAAGACATTGAGGCCGCAAAACCGTAAAGCGATGAGCAAAGCGCACAGGAACAAATAAACCAAAAAAAGAGGACGTATGAAATTTTTATTGATCTATCCGAAGTGGGAAAAGCTGGATCGTCAGACACGTTTCACGCTGCCGCCGCACGGACCGGTCGTGATGGCCGCCGCGCTGCCTGAGGATGTGGACGTGATCTTTATCGATGAAAATGTCGAACCCATCGACTTTAATGCGGAAGTGGATTTTGTCGGCATTTCGATGATGCTCACCGCGCAGATTAAACGCGGCTGGGAAATCGCGGATACGTTTCGCGCCCGGGGCGTGAAGGTCATGTGCGGCGGGATCGCCACCATGCTTCACGCTGAAGAATGCCATATCGCCGATCGCGGCGAGGCAAACCTGATCCTCGCGACGGGCGCCAGTCAGTTTGAGATGCTCGCGAGCCTGGTCACACTGGACATCGAGTGGCCCAAGGTCACGGCTTTCCACCTTGATGAGTACATCGGCCTGCCGGACACGCATCCGGCGAGCTTCCGCCTCTACCTCAGGGGGCGCTTTGTCGATCGTGTCGCCGGCTTGCGCGCCTTCCATTTCGTCAATGGCGAGCATCCGGACCCGATTGCCGAAT
>JAWOJC010000165.1:0-4148 GCA_046484315.1 Smithellaceae bacterium
AAAAACTCTACATCGTTCTGATGGGGCTTCCGGCCAGGGGGAAATCGACGCTGGCTGTCAGACTGAAAGAAGCGCTCCGCAAGGACGCCATTGCCACGCGTATCTTCAACAACGGCAATCTGCGCCGTATCCACCGGCCACTTGCGGAAACATCACGTTCGGAATTTTTCTCGCCGGACAACCCGGCGGCAGTCGAACTGAGAACCGGTTTCACCCGCATGAACATGGAACGGGCGAAAGCGTATCTTCAGAATTCAGGTCAGGTGGCCATTCTGGACGCGACCAACGCGAGCCGGAAACGCCGGGAAATGATTGAGGGCTTTCTGGACGATCATCCACTGCTGTTTATCGAATGTATCAACGACGACGCGGATATTCTGCCACTGAGCATTCAGGAAAAAACCAGGCTGCCGGAATTCTCGCATCTGGACTTTAAAACCGCCGAAGCGGAATTTCTCAAGCGCATTGACTATTACAAGACGATCTATACGCCGCTGGCGGTGGAACGGAATTTTGTCCGTCTGGATTCTCTGCAAAACAGAATCATCGATGAACGACATACGGATGTCATCCCCATCTATGCGCGCCTTCGCGACTACCTGGTCACGGATGAAGTGAAAAATCTTTATCTGATCCGACACGCGCAAACCACCCACAACCTTGAGGACCGCATCGGCGGCGATCCGGGCCTCACCGAAAAGGGAAAAGAACAGGCCGAAGCGCTGGGACAGTTTTTCGCCACTAAGAAAATTTCCTATATTTTTACCAGCAGCAAACGACGCACCCGAAGGACGGCGGAAGCCATTGCCGCACGTCAGGACGTATGCCGGATCATCGCGCTTCGCGAATTTGATGAAATCGACGCAGGGATCTGCGAAGGCATGACCTATGCCGAAATCGAACAAAACATGCCGCATGTTTTCCGTCAGCGGGAAGCGAACAAATATTCCTACGCCTACCCCGAAGGAGAAAGTTACGCGGTCATGAAAGCCAGAATCGAGGCGGGCATTAAAAAGTCCTTTTTCCTCAACCGCCGCTCGAACAACATTATGATTGTCGGCCATCAGGCCGTCAACCGGATGATTCTTTCTCACTTCCTTTACCGGCGGGAAGATGACGTGCCCTTTATCTATATTCCACAGGACCGTTTCTACCATATCGTTTCCACGCAAAACAAAAAGTTATTTGAACTTAAAAAATACCACCAGCCGTAAATCAGGAAGCCCCGTCAGCAATATCGCATCCAATCTCCATGAAATTCAGTAAAGGCCAGCATGACAGGCCAAGCGCAAGGCCTGAGGCACTCACTCACCACAGCGCATCTTTTTTCTTGCACGAATATTCAGTTGCTCATATACTCTCAAAACAAGTTTAACTTGATTTGTTGATCGGGAGGATAACTATGAAAAAAATGTTCATTTTCTCTGTAACTGTTTTCGTCATGCTCGCCCTGTCCGGCGCCTTGCAGGCGGCTGATCCATCCATCATCGGCGTCTGGTCCGTGCCGGGCCTCCAGGGCGCCGAGAAAAACAAGGAAAAATGGCAGATCGAAATCAGCGAGCAGAACGGCCGCCTGGAAGGGAAGTACGTGAAGCTCTCAACAATGCCTGCCGACGCGCTATGCACGACCTGCAAGAAAGAACGAAAGGACAAACCCCTGATGGGCATGGTCATCCTGTCGGATATGGAAAAAGAAGCAAATAATTATTATAAAGCCCGGGTGTACGACGTGGAAAAAGGAAAAGACTACAGATGCACCGTTTCCCTGGCCAAACCCGATATTTTGAAAGTCGAGGCCTGCGTCCTTTTTATCTGCAACAGCCATTACTGGACGAGGGTGAAAGAATAGCAGGCAAACGGCTGTAAGGCCATAAACGATGCGACAAGGACAAAAAAGCCCCGCTGATTGGAAAACAGCGGGGCTTTTTTTATTGAGGATTATTTCGAATAGAAACCCTTTCCTTCTTTGGCCAGTTTTTCCAGCAGGGGCGAAGGCGTCCAGTATTCGGCGCCGACCAGATCCCTGTATTTCAGAATCGCATCGTACACTTTCTTGACGCCCACCGTGTCGGCATAAAACATCGGACCGCCCAGGTAAATCGGGAAGCCGTAGCCGTAAAGCCAGACCACGTCGATATCCAGCGGCCTGGCGGCAATGCCTTCTTCCAGAATCTTCGCGCCTTCGTTGATCATGGCATAAATCGCGCGTTCGATGATTTCCTGATCGGCAATCGCGCGACGGGCCATCCCGACTTCCGCTGAATGCTTGATGATCAGTTCTTCAATCAGAGGATCGGGCGTGGCGTTACGCTTCTCATCATACTTGTAGAAGCCGGCGCCGGTTTTCTGACCGAAGCGTCCCATTTCGCAAATCTTATCGAGAATGTTGCATTTCTTTTCACGCTCCGTGAGGGCGTTGAACTTGGCCTTCCGATTTCTCCAGCCGACATCCAATCCCGCCATATCGCCCATGGCATACGGACCCATCGGGAATCCGAAATCGTAGATCACCTTGTCAATCTGCCAGGGCAGCGCGCCTTCTTCCAGCATGAAGCCGCATTCACGGGTTCTTTTGGCCAGCATGCGATTGCCGACAAAGCCGTCACAGACGCCCACGAGCACCGGCACCTTACCGATGGTCTTGCCCACTTTCATGGCTGTGGCGTAGACATCCGGCGTGGTTTTCGCGCCGCGCACGTTTTCCAAAAGCCGCATGACGTTGGCGGGGCTGAAGAAGTGCATGCCCATGACGTCCTGTGGACGCTTCGTAATGGCCGCGATGTCGTCAATGTTTAAATAGGAGGTGTTGGATGCCAGGATCGCGCCGGGTTTACACACGGCATCGAGTTTGGTAAAGACGTCTTTCTTGATCGCCATATCCTCAAACACGGCTTCGATCACCAGATCCACGTCTTTGAGATCTTCATAGGCCAGCGTCGGTGTGATAAGAGACATCCGCTTGTCCATGACCTCCTGTTTCAGGCTTCCCTTGGCTACGGTGTTGGCGTAATTCTTCTTAATGACAGCCATGCCCTTGTCGATAAATTCCTGTTTGACGTCCAGAAGGAAAACGGGAATGCCGGCATTGGCAAAGCACATCGCAATGCCGCCGCCCATGGTGCCCGCGCCCAGGATGCCGACAGACTTAATCTCCCTTGTGGGCTGGTCATCGGGCAGGCCCGGAATACGGACAACTTCCCGCTCGGCAAAAAAAACATGCCGCTGCGCCCTGGATTGATCGGACGCCTGCAACGCCACGAAGATTTCACGCTCCCGTTTCATACCTTCGGCAAACGGCAGTTCGGTGGCTGCCTTTACGGCCTCAATGCATTTAAACGGCGCTATATAACCGCGGGATTTTCGTGAAATGCTTTTGGCAAAATCTTCAAACACGGCAGGCGAATCGACTTTGGCCGTCAATTGGCTCACTTTCCGGATGGGACGCTTTTCGTCAATAACTTTTTTGGCAAAGGCCAGCGCCGCCGCTTTCAGATCGCCTTCTACGACGTCGTCGAGGATCCCCATGGCTTTGGCCCTGGCTGCCCCCACCGGCGTGCCGGAGGTAATCATTTCGAGGGCCGCCTGAACGCCTGCCACACGGGGCAGTCTCTGCGTGCCTCCCGCACCGGGCAAAAGGCCCAGCTTCACTTCGGGAAGACCGACTTTGGCGCCGGCGTGCGCGATGCGAAAATGACAGGCCAGCGGAATTTCAAGTCCGCCGCCCAGCGCGGTGCCGTGAATCGCCGCGACAACCGGCTTGGGAGAATCTTCAATAAATTGACAGACGTCGGGTAAAAAAGGCTCCATCGGCGGCTTGCCGAACTCTCGAATATCCGCACCCGCAATGAATGTGCGCCCCTCACAGATGATGAGCATGACGGCCACATCCGCATCGGCAATGCCTTTTTCCACACCCGCTTTAATGCCGGCGCGAACGGCCTGCGACAGGGCATTCACCGGCGGATTGTTCACGGTAATCAAACCAATATTGCCTTCTTTGGAAAAAACGACAACTTCTGGCATAACAGGTTCTCCTTTTATTTTAGTATTTGGACCCATGGGATGGCACGTTGCCGATTTTTTGTCAAGACGCCAACGGGATTTTGAGGCGCGTCTTTTCTCCATGCCCGCACTTGATAAGTTCAGGC
>JAWOJC010000250.1:0-3207 GCA_046484315.1 Smithellaceae bacterium
GGTGATCCGGATGCAGTACGCGCCTTCCGATCACGCAATCGACGGGCTCAACATCGATTTTCAGGATATCATCAGCCAGGGCAGGGTGGCGCGAATCGATCCGACGCCCGAAGAGTGCGAAGAAGGGGCCGATCTGCAGTATCCGCGTATTGCATTTCAGTTCAACAAGCACGATTACGGCAGACTTCGGCAGATGATCGATGTCATCAACAGCTTCTAGCACGTGAAAAAATATTTTCCGCTTGACTTCCCAAGGCGACGGGCGTAATTTTTTTAGCAAAACAGCCTTACTAAAATCCACTTCCCGCGCAGCTTGAAAAACACATATCCAGATACAGCAGCCTCTGCCCGTTCTCTATCCATCCGGAAAAGACGCGTTTGTGCCGCTTTGAAATTCGCCCCACGTGTTTTAAAGGGGGATCAGGCATTAACTTTTTATTCTTAAACGGAAAGGAGGAACAAGCATGAGTTCAGAAATGTCGACAATGTGGAATGCCATACAGACCGGCCTCGGGGGAAATATTCCAACCCTGCTGGGCGCGCTGGTCATATTGGTTGTGGGCTGGCTGGTGGCCGTTATCGTGCGTGCCGGAATCCGCAAAGGCCTGAGGGTGGTGCGTCTGAACGCGCGTTTTGCCCAACTGACCGGTCAGACCGTTAATCTGGAAAAAGGCATTGCCGTGGCCGTGTTCTGGATTTTGATGCTGGTCATCGTGACGGCCATACTCAACTCGCTGGATCTGGCATTGGTCTCGGCGCCTTTCGCCGCGATGCTCACCAACCTGCTGGCATACATGCCGCGTCTGCTGGCCGCTTTGGTGCTGGCCCTGGTGGCGTGGTTGCTTGCGAGCATCGTGCGCAAAATAGTCACCAGGGCGCTTTCCAAAACCACGCTGGATGAAAAACTTTCCGAGCACGCGGGCATGGCGCCCATCAGCAGCGGCTTGAGTCAGGCGCTTTACTGGCTCATCATCCTGCTGTTTGTACCCGCCATCATGGGGGCGCTGCAAATGGAAGGGCTTTTGGAACCGTTTCGCGAAATGGTCGCCGAGGTGCTTGCCTACCTGCCCAATATCGTCGCCGCCGCCGTCATCGGCTTTGTGGGCTGGATACTGGCCACCGTGCTTCGCAACCTGACTGCCAATCTGCTGCGCACGGCCGGAAGCGACAAGATCGGCAAGAACGTCGGACTGACAGATTCGCTGCAACTGTCCAGCGCTGTCGGCCTGATTGTGTTTGTGGCCGTGTTTCTTCCAGCCCTGATTGCCGCGCTCGACGCGCTTGAAATCGAGGCGATTTCCAAGCCGGCCACGGACATGCTTGCGATGATTTTACAGGCGGTGCCCCACATTATCGCGGCCGGTCTTATCCTGGCCGTCACATGGCTGGTTGCGTCTTTTGCCTCCCGACTGCTGGCCGGGCTTTTGGCCTCGCTGGGTTTTGACAACCTTCCCGGGCATGCGGGATTTGCCCACGCCTTTGAAAAAACCTCCGCGTCGACTTTTGTCGGCTACGTGATTTTGTTTTTCGCGATGCTGTTTGCCACCGTCGAAGCGGCCAACCAGCTTGGATTCACCAACATCAGCGGGATTGTGGATACCTTTATCCGCTTTGGTGGCGATGTGCTCCTGGGGTCGGTCATTTTGGTCATGGGCTTCTGGCTGGCCAATCTTGCCTACAACGCGATTGACCGCGCCAGCGGCGCCAACACCAAGGGGCTGGCGCCTATCGCGCGATTTGCCATCATGGGGCTGGTGCTGGCCCTGGGCCTGCGCGCTATGGGCATAGCCGACGACATCGTCAACCTTGCGTTCGGCCTGACGCTGGGCGCGATTGCCGTCGCGGTGGCTCTGTCTTTCGGCCTGGGCGGACGCGAAGCGGCAGGCAAGGTGATGGAAGGCTGGCTTGCCAAATTCCGTTCCGACAACCGTCAAACCTGAACCTGAACAGGCGGGCGCCGCGTGGTTCGGTAAAAGCGCGGCGTCCGTCATTTCTTCCGGCTCGTGATTCCACGGTAGATTTCTTTTGACATACCCGACGCTAGTGTTTTATGCTCGAGCCATGAAAAATCGAATTGTGTTTAGCTGTTTATTGCTGATGATGGTGTTCCTGGCGCTTGCGGCCTGTCAGAAACGTTCCGCCGTGATGATCGACTCACAGGAATTTGAAAAAGATTATTCCCGTCCATTGCCGCCGGGCGAACTGGCGCTGAGAAAAATTACCGATCCCGCACAGATTCCCGATTACACAAAAGCCTTATCCGATCTGGACGGCCTGTTGAAGGCCATTGATCACAGTTTGAGCTATTTGGCCAAGCCGTCGAGCAAAACCTTTTATCCTTATGGCGACATCACCCATGATCATGCGGTAAAAAGCCTGCATGCACTCAGAACGCTTCTGACATCCGGATTATCGCCCGCGCAGATGAACAACGTTTTGCGCGAACAGTTCGACACCTATATTTCCGTCGGCTGTGATAATCAGGGCACCGTTCTGTTTACAGGATATTACACGCCGATATTCAACGGATCGCAGACGCGCACCGAACGTTTCAAATATCCCCTCTACAAAACGCCGCCCGATCTGGTGAAAGATCCGGAAGGGACGGTGCTGGGTCGCAAAGG
This sequence comes from Smithellaceae bacterium, assembly GCA_046484315.1. Lineage (GTDB taxonomy): Bacteria > Desulfobacterota > Syntrophia > Syntrophales > Smithellaceae > UBA8904. The sequence continues at coordinate 2,625 of JAWOJC010000250.1, forward strand.
GCCTGACGGGCAGATCCGGCCTTATCCGGAAAGAAAGGAAATGCAATCATCCGGCATGCTGGCCGGTCTTGAACTGATCTGGCTTGACGACCCGTTTGAAGTTTACATCGTGCACGTGCAGGGTTCGGCCAAAATCCGCATGCCGGACGGACGCGTCGAATCCGTAGGCTATGACGCCCACAACGGATGGGACTATCAAAGCATCGTGCATCAAATGATTGCGGAAGAAAAACTTGCCGGAAAAAAAATAAGCCTCAAAGCCATGATCGATCATTTCAAGGCGCATCCGGATCAGGTCGATGGCTACATCAACCGAAATCCTAGGTTCGTATTTTTCCGCAATGAGCCGGGCGAGCCCAGAGGTTCGCTCAACGAGCCGGTGACCCCGTTTCGATCAATCGCAACCGACAAGTCCGTTTATCCCCGCGCCATGTTCGCTTTTGCCTTGGTCGATCTGGAAAGGCCCATAGGCTTTGCGCTGGATCAGGACACGGGCGGCGCCATCCGCGCGCCGGGCCGGTGCGATGTATACATGGGCGTGGGCGATCGCGCAGGTGAACTTGCCGGCGGCACCTACCGCGAA
>JAWOJC010000274.1:0-2546 GCA_046484315.1 Smithellaceae bacterium
CGCAGGACAGCATAACCTTCCTCGTCTTTTTGATTGCCACGGTTCGCGCCGTCTACAAACATGCCGACATTTTGCGGGCCGCCGTCGCCTCTTACGGCAACGACCACCGGCTGGGCGCCAATGAAGCTCCCCCCGCCATTATTTCCGTATTCCTGGGCGAGCAACTGACGAGAATCCTGGAGAATATCGAAAAAGGCACCGTGACCAAGGCCACCAACGAGGAAATTATTGACCTGGGTATTTCTGCCCTGTCTCAGGTCAGCAAAGACAATACCGACCGCAACCGGACGTCACCTTTCGCCTTTACCGGCAACAAGTTCGAATTCCGGGCGGTAGGTTCATCGCAGTCCATTGCGTCCCCGGCGCTGGTGATCAACACCATTGTGGCCGAAAGCCTCGATGAACTGGCTGAAAAAATCAAAGCCAAGGGAACAAAGAACATCAATCAGGCCGTTTTCGACGTTTTGAAAAATGAAATCAAGACTATCAAACCGATTTTGTTCAACGGCGACAACTATTCTAAAGAGTGGGAAGCCGAAGCAAAAAAACGGGGCCTGCCCAACGAAAAAACAACCCCCAGCGCCCTCAAGGCGCTCGTTACTGACAAAGCGTTGAATCTTTTCGCCAAATATGAAGTGCTCACCAAAGAGGAACTCAAATCGCGATACCTGATTCACGTGGAGCGCTACATTAAAGACCTGGAGATTGAAGTCAAATGCCTCAACACCATGTGCATGAGTCAGGTCATGCCGGCCGCCGTGGCCTATCAGAAGAAACTGGCCGAAGCGATCATCGGCAGCAAAGCAGCGCTCGGCTCGTCTGCGGTGATGTCTTCCCAAACGGAATTGTTGAAAAAAATTCTTGATCTGATCAATAATATCTACACAACCAATAAGGACATACAGGCCAAAGTGGAAGCGGCGGCGGCCGTCCACGATGAGCAGAAAAAAGCGGAAATGCTCAGCGCCAAAGTCAAACCGAAGATGGATGAGCTGCGCGACTATGTGGATGCCCTGGAAAATCTGGTCGACGATGAAACCTGGCCTCTGCCGAAGTTCTGGGAAATGCTGTTTATCTGCTAATTAAAACCGCAGGGGACGGCCGCTTGGTCAAGCAGCCGCCCCCTGCATGTTTATTGATTGACGAAGAGAAAAAAACAGGATAGAAGCCTCTGCCTTCAAGAGGTAAAACGTTTTTCTGAAGTTTCAGGAATGTGTCAATTGGCCTGGCCGCAACCCCCGATATGCTGAATGGTGGAGATACAAATGAAATGCCCCTGTTAAACAAAAATCACAAAGCCCTGCTTATTTTGGAAGATGGCAGTATTTTCCATGGATTTGCATTTGCGGGCGGAGGCGAGACCTTAGGCGAAGTCGTCTTTAACACGGGCATGACCGGCTATCAGGAAGTGATCACCGACCCTTCCTATAAAGGCCAGATCGTCACCATGACCTATCCGTTGGTGGGTAATTACGGAATTAATAACGAAGACATGGAGTCGGACGGTATCCATCTGGAAGGTTTTGTCGTCAAGGAATACCAGCAAAACCCCAGCAACTGGCAGATGCGCCGAAGCCTGAAGGCCTTTCTTGAAGATTCAGGAAAAATCGGACTTGAAGGTATCGACACACGAGCGCTGACGCGCCGTCTGCGTCTGTCCGGATCAATGAAGGGCATTATTTCCACAGAAACGAATCATATCAGCGAACTGCTGGAGAAGGTTCGGGCATACCCGGGTCTGGTCGGACGCGATCTGGTGCGCGAGGTTTCCTGCAATACGCCCTACTTATGGAAGAACGGCGCGCCTTCCCCAACGACCATCCCTGCGAAAAAATCAGCTAAAAAACTGCGGGTCGTTGTGCTGGACTGCGGGGTTAAGTACAATATTTTACGACTGTTGGAACATAACGGCTGTGAGGTGGTTGTTGTTCCTGCCTTTGCCACAGGCAGTGAAATTCTCTCGTATCAGCCGGACGGGGTGCTGCTGTCCAACGGGCCTGGCGATCCGGCGGCGCTTCCTTACATCGTCAAGGCCGCGCGAGACGTGATCGGCAAGATCCCCGTTTTCGGCATCTGCCTGGGGCATCAGATCATCGGCCAGGCCATCGGCGGCTATACGGAAAAATTAAAATTCGGCCATCACGGCATTAATCAACCTGTTAAAAACATAGAAACGGGCCGTGTGGAAATCACATCTCAAAATCACGGCTTTGTCGTCGTCCCGGAATCGGTCGAAACGAAGGCCGCCAAATCCTATCTGAATTTAAACGATGCGACCTCAGAGGGCATGAAGCTGGATCGGACCATGAGCGTCCAGTATCATCCGGAAGCTGCGCCCGGGCCGCGTGATACGGAATATCTGTTTTCGCAGTTTGTAGACACCATGAAAGAAGAGAAGAGGAAAGCCAAGTGATTCTGATTATTGATTTCGGCAAGCCGTTCGCGCTGCTCGCCGGCAGCTATTTCGTCTGCGGCTTCCATCTGTCGTTCATCACGCTGCACCTGCCGGCCTACGTGGTCGACAACGGACTCGCGGCGCATCACGG
>JAWOJC010000049.1:0-15125 GCA_046484315.1 Smithellaceae bacterium
AATCAGAATTAGAATACACCTGTGCCGTGGACATTTCAAAAGCTACACAAAAGAATCCCCTCTTTTTGGCAGATACACAGGCTTATATTGGTGGCAATCCCACGTCAGGGGGGATAAAAATGAAGGTATGGTGGTTAAAGAATATAAAGTTACAACGAAAACAGAATGAAAAAGCCAACAAGGCGCTACAGCCGATTGCGGCCCGCTGGGCCGCTCCCCGGTGAGCTTGTCGGGTGGGGGTGGGGGTCAAATCTTTATTCTTGACATTTCAATTTTCAAAGGGATGAAGCTTCGCGAATCTCAGAAAGTTTTTCTGGCTGAGGCCGCCGCTTATCCGGCCGATGAATCCCAGGACCATACGGATCGGAAAGTCATGATCATGCTACGAATTCCATTTCGTGGTTGTTGATGGACTTAAGTTTCCGATGATGTCTTCCGATTGACATGTTCAGGTAGAATACATCGGAAAGTGTCGGCGCTTTTTATGCTTTACTTGTTTTTGTGCATTGCCCTTCTTGTGATCGGCTATTTCACGTACGGTTTTTTTGTCAATCGCGTTTTCGGGCCGAATCCTCAAAACCCCACGCCGGCCGTCACCATGGCCGACGGCGTGGACTATATGTCCATGCCCACCTGGAAGGTGTTTTTTATCCAGCTTCTGAACATTGCCGGAATCGGGCCGATATTCGGGCCGATTCTCGGCGCGTTATACGGGCCGGTGGCGCTCTTGTGGATTGTTTTCGGCGCCATTTTTGCCGGCGCGGTGCATGATTACGCAAGCGGCATGCTTTCATTGCGCAGCAGGGGGGCGTCGATTCCTGAAGTGGTCGGCGAGTTCATGGGCATGAAAACGCGATGGGTATTGCGTCTTTTCTCGGTTTTGCTGTTGCTTTTAGTGGGCGTGGTTTTTGTGTTGGGCCCGGCCAAGCTTCTGGGCAATCTGATCGGCCTGCCCGTCTATATTTGGGTGATCTTCATTTTTGCCTACTATTTCCTGGCGACGGTTCTGCCCATTGATAAGATCATCGGCCGATTCTATCCCCTGTTTGGCGCTTTGCTTTTGTTTATGACGGCAGGCGTAATCGTCGGGATGGCCGTGGCAGATTTTCCCGTGCTTCCCAATCTGGATTTTACGGTCAACACGCACCCGCAAGGACTGCCGATTTGGCCGCTTTTGTTTATCACGCTTTCCTGCGGCGCGATCAGCGGGTTTCATTCCACACAGTCCCCGATTATGGCCCGCTGCATCCAGAATGAATCCCGGGGGCGTCTCGTGTTTTACGGCGCGATGATCGCCGAAGGGGTGATCGCGCTGGTGTGGGCGACTGCCGGCATGTCTTTCTATCAGAATCCGGCAGATCTTAATGCCGTTATCCAGGCTGGGTCTCCCTCTTTGGTGGTCAGTCAGGTCTGCAACAGCCTGCTTGGACCGGTTGGCGGAGCGCTGGCCATTCTGGGGGTGATTGTCCTGCCGATTACGTCCGGCGATACGGCTTTTCGCTCAACGCGCCTGATTCTGGCTGAAACGTTCCGCTTTCCGCAGAATAAGGCGGCAAAGCGCCTGATTCTGGCCGTACCGCTTTTTATTGTGGCCTTTATCATTTCTTTTCAGGATTTCGAGATCATCTGGCGCTATTTCGGCTGGAGCAATCAAACGCTTGCGATGCTGGTGTTATGGGCGGCGGCCATTTATCTCAAAAAGCAGGGTAAATGTCACTGGATTGCCTCAATTCCGGCAACAGGAATGACGGCTGTCATCGTTTCCTTTATTTTGCAGGCGCCGATTGGTTTGAATTTGCCGGCGGTGCCTTCCAATCTGATCGGTGTTGCCTCTTGTGCTGCGGCCCTTTTATTCTTCCTGTTTGCTAAATCCCGCCGGATGAAGCCTTAAATATCATTTGCAATATGCGCCGATGCTTTATATTGTGACGGTAATCCTTTCACATATCTCCAGGGAGGCGCTTTCATGAATAAAAACTCAGTGGTGTTGATTTCAGGCTGTTCATCGGGCATCGGACTGGCGCTGGCGCGCGAGTTTGCGTCGCGCGGATGCCGTGTGTTTGCCACGGCGCGCAAGCCGGAGATGATCAAACACCTTAAAAAGGAAGGGATGGAAACGGCCGCACTGGATGTGACGGACGCAAAATCGATTAGCGCCTGTGTGAAGGCGGTTGTCGCGAAAGCCGGTCGGATCGATGTGCTGGTCAACAACGCGGGATACGCGCTGATCGGGCCGATGATTGATTTATCCATCGATGATCTCAAGCATCAGTTCGATACGAATGTGATCGGGCTTGTGGCGCTGACTAAAGCCGTCGCGCCGTACATGATTAAACAGCGTTCCGGGTTAATCGTCAACATCGCGAGTGTGTCGGGCATCTGCGCCACGCCGTTTGCCGGCGCCTACTGCGCCTCAAAAGCCGCGGTGAATCTGCTTTCGGTCTCGCTTCGCATTGAGCTTGCGCCATTCGGGATTGACGTGGTCACCGTGCAGCCCGGCGCGATCAAATCCGGCTTTGGCAAAGCGGCCGCCGACAGTATTCATCTGGCCGAGAATTCCGTCTACAAGCCGATTGACGCTTTTGTTCAGGCCCGTGCCTATGCCTCCCAGCAGGATCCCACGCCGGCGGGAGAATTTTCGAAAAAGCTGATCGATAAGCTGTTTGGCAAAAGGATTCCCAAAATTATCCGTCTGGGCAAGTCCTCCGCTCGCCTGCCGCAGGTGGCCGCACTGCCGACGGACAAGTTCGATCAGATTATGAGCCGGGGGTTTGGTCTGAACAGATTAAAAAGGTAAGAAACCGGAAAGGATGAATAAAATGCAATTTACGTTTGCCCATAACAACTTCAACGTGCTGAATCTGGAAAAAAGCCTCGCTTTCTATCAAGAAGCTTTGCATCTGACGGAGGTCCGCCGCAAAGAGGCGCAAGACGGCAGCTTCGTTCTGGTATTTTTAGGAGACGGCACGACCCCCCATCAGTTGGAATTGACCTGGATGAAAGATCGCAAGGAACCCTATGATCTCGGGGATAATGAGTTTCACCTGGCCTTCAAGGTGGATGATTTTGAAGCGGCGCACACACTGCACGAGAAAATGGGCTGTATCTGTTTTGAAAATAAGGCCATGGGGATTTATTTCATCAACGACCCGGATGACTATTGGATTGAAATTGTCCCTCAAAGAAGATAGGTTAATTAACCGTAAGGATGTCGTCTATGAAATTCAAAGGAATCTCAAAGGGCGGCTTTATGAAGAAAGGAGAAAAACGCATGAGAAAAATATTTTTTAACATGATATTTTTGTCGTTTATGGTTTTTGTTCCTGCAACAGTGATGGCGGAGGTTGATGTCAAGGTGCGCATCAACATCCCGCTTCCCCCGCCGATTTTCTTTCCTGCGCCGCCTGAAGTGGTCGTCATACCGGAAACCTATGTTTATGCAGTGCCGGATGTGGACGTTGATGTATTCTTTTATGATGGCTGGTGGTGGCGTCCCTGGGAAGGGCGATGGTATCGTTCGCGACATCACGATCGGGGCTGGGATTACTATGACCGCGTTCCGTCATTCTATACGCACGTTCCTCCCGGCTGGCGAAAGAACTATCGGGATCGCCGCTGGAAAGGACATCAATGGGATCAGCGACGTTTGCCACACGGATATGTTGAAAGAAACTGGCAGGATTGGGAGAAAAGAAGGCATTGGGAAAGAGACCAGCACTGGGGGGTGAGGGGGATGGAACGCCGTCCGCAGGGTAGACAGGACACTTACCGGAAGCAGGGACCGCCACCCAGACAGGCCGGGCCTCAGGGCAGACCGGGGAAAGACAAACGATATAAAGACCGTTCCGGCCGGGACAACAGACGATAGAGAGCATATCAACCAAAAAACGCAGCCCCTGACGATCGGGGGCTGCGTTTTTGTATGTCAGAGGCAAGACGAGTTGCATGCCTGTTGAGTCGCATGCTACGGAAGATATAAATCGATACAGTGCTTCACACCGCCTTCCTTTGCATAGACGGGTTCATTTCGAACTGTGGCAAGAAACGCAAGGGCCTCGTCGGTGCCTAGATCTCCCATGGCTTTTAGTGCCAGATACCGGTCATTGTACCAACCGTCACGGTATGCTTTTTTGAGAAACGCCAGTTCTTCCGCCATGCCCAGTGTGCCTATGGATGAAACGGCGCAGGAACGGAAGAGTTCATCACCGGTTTGAGAATATTTTTTCAGCGGGCCGACGGCTTTTGAATTGTTGGTATAACCCAATTCAAGAACCTTCCAGAAATCCGTGAAATCTTTGGCGTCGATTTTTGCATTGATTTCCGCCGCAATGTTTTCAACTTTTTGATCCGGCACCCGCAGACGAAAAACCGCCCGATTGATTTTGGATGCAACATCCTTGATGATGACGGACATAGGAATATTAAAGCAGGGTTCGAGGATTTCATTCATGCTCCAGAGCGGAACTTTCCCATTGTAAAAAAAAGATTTGATCGGTGATTTTTGATCGCCGGAGATGAGTGTGCCTGAAAAAACATGCATTGTTTCCCAAGGCGAGAAGCTTGTCGCCCGGATGCTGATGATCTGATATCTGTGGATCACCAGGGTCAGGCCGTTCGTGATGCTTTTTCCTGTAACGCATTGAACGGGAATGCGCCGGCTGTTGAGTTCTTTTTCCAGATGCCCGGCAAAAAAAGCGATGGGGTCTGCAACGTTGTTCAATGTGACCAAACTTTTTTCCGACATTTTAGCGCCTGCACCGATTTGGCCCATCAGAAAATGCACATTTGTTCCTGTTCTCTGGTCCACAATGGTCAGGACCGTCGGGGCCAGGTCGGAAACGTCATAGGCAAGATTGGATGATACGGGATCTTTGACGGTAAAGTTTAATCCACAGCCGGTTAGAAGGGTTAGGGCGCCAACAACACACATCAAGAGCTTCAGATAATGATTCTCCCGCATCGAACACAACCTCCACGTTTATAGTTTATGGGTCACTGGGAAATGATGGATCAGCAAATCGCGACATTCATAACGAAAATCGCATTTTTCTGTCAAGTAAATTGATGGCTTCATGGAGATTGTTCTGAATAGAACACCCGTAAAAATGAAAAACCGGCTTTGCAAATATTGATTGATTTTTATGGTCTTGTCCTTTAAAGTCGCCCACGTAAATGGGTGTTTCCATCCGGTTACCGTAGTTTTCAGGATGCCAGGCTCAAACTTCAATCCTTAAGTCACTACGTTTTATGGGTGCCGATACGATCGGCCGTTTATGCGCAACAGGCACTAAAAATAAGTCAGACAGGGGGTATCGATCATTGAACATTGATAAGACCATATTGAGTGATGAGAATCTTCAGAAAATCAAGAATCTCAATAATCCGCATGTGGAGCGCATTGTCGAGGAGTATGTCAATTTGTGCAAGCCCGCCAAAGTGTCGGTCATTACGGACAGTTTTGCCGATATCGCTTACATTCGCCAGCAGGCGCTGGAACTTGGCGAGGAAAGAAAGCTGGCGATGCCGGGTCATACGGTGCATTTCGACGGTATTCAGGATCAGGGGCGTGATAAGAAGAATACCTGTCTGCTGGTTACGCCAGATATGAAGGTCTCTAAAATCATCGATGTCAAAGACCGTGAGGAAGGCCTCAAGGAAGTATACGGCATCATGGACGGCATTATGAAGGGCAAGGAGTGTTTTGTCCGGTTTTTCTGTCTGGGGCCGCGCAACTCCCGCTTTTCCATTTCCGCACTGCAGATCACGGATTCCGCGTACGTCTCCCACAGTGAAGATCTGCTCTACCGCGTCGGCTATGAGCAGTTTCAAACATTAAACGGCTCTGATGACTTTTTCTACCTTGTTCATTCCGCAGGCGAACTCGACGAGCGGAACAACACAAAGAATGTAAAAGATCGCAGAATCTATATCGACGTTCTGGGCAAACGGGTGCTTACGGTCAACAATCAGTACGCGGGCAACAGTGTGGGATTGAAAAAACTGGCGCTCCGGCTCGCGATTTACAAAGCCAACAAGGAAGACTGGCTGACCGAACACATGTTCATCATGGGCGTGAAGCCCGAAGATAAAAAACGCGTGACCTATTTTACCGGCGCGTTTCCCAGCGCCTGCGGCAAAACCTCTACCGCGATGGTTCCCGGGCAGCAAATTGTCGGGGATGACATTGCTTATATCCGGCATGCCGATGACGGCAAAGCCTATGCGGTGAACATCGAGCAGGGTATTTTCGGCATTATTGAAGACGTCAATGCTGTAGACGACCCGGTCATCTACGAAGCTTTAACCACGCCGCGCGAGTTGATCTTTTCCAATGTTCTGGTGAAAGACGATAAGCCCTACTGGCTGGGAATGGGGCAGATCCTTCCGGAATCAGGTGAAAATTTTTCAGGCGCGTGGACCAAAGGCAAGAAGGACGACAAAGGCAATGAGATTCTGCTGGCGCACAAAAACGCGCGCTATACCATCCGCCTGAGCGAACTGAAAAATGTGGATTCCAAACTGTATGAGCCCGAGGGGGTGCCGATCAGCGGCGTCATTTACGGCGGGCGTGATTCCGACACATCCGTGCCTGTTTATCAGAGCTTTGACTGGGCGCACGGCATGTTCATCGGCGCCTCGCTGGAATCGGAAACCACCGCAGCGACCATCGGCGCGGTAGGTGTTCGGGAACTGTCGCCGATGGCCAACCTGGACTTTCTGGTTGTGCCGCTGGGGACGTATCTGAAAAATCATCTGAAATTCGGGGATCGGTTAATCGTCAAACCGATAGTCTTCTCTACAAATTATTTTCTCAAAGAGGATGGTAAATTCTTAAATGAGAAAGTGGATAAGAAGGTGTGGCTCATGTGGATGGAAGGGCGCGTTCACGGCGAGTACGGCGCGATTGAAACGCCGATAGGCTACATCCCGAAGTATGAAGACATCGCCCGGCTGTTTAAGAAAATATTTGAAAAGAAATTTTCACGCGAAGATTATGACAAACAGTTTTCTGTCCGGATCGATAAATTCCTGGAGAAACTGGAACGAGTCGAAAAAGCATACAGAGAAGAGGACAATATTCCTGGTGAATTTTATGTGATCCTGGAGATGCTGAGAAACCGCCTGACGGGAGCAAAAGAAAAGTTCGGCAAATCCGTGATTGCGCCCGGTGAATTTGCCTGATGTTTTTCGATGAATGACAAAAAAGGCTCTGTCAACGACAGGGCCTTTTTTTCTTTGTATTATGCCTGCCGCCGCCGTGTTTTATCTTATCATTTGCGGTAGGAACAAAGCGATTTGCGGGAAAATCATCAAGAGCACGGCCAGGGCGATCAGCGCGTAGAGCATATGGAGCGTGCCCTTGAAGATGACATGCAGCGGCACGTCTCGGGCGACGCCGGCCACCACATACGCGTTGATGCCGATTGGCGGCGTGATTACGCCCATCTCCGCGACAATCACAATCAGAACACCGAACCAGATCGGATCGAAACCCAGCGTGAGAACGACCGGATAAAAAATCGGGATGGTCAGCATGATCATTGCCAGCGAATCCATCAGACAGCCCAAAAGCAGGTAAATTAAAAGAATGATGGCCATGATCATCAGCGGGTGCAGGGTAAGGCCTGCGACGTAGGCGCCGATATCGGCGGGAATCCTCGTGACGGCCAGAAAGTGACCGAAGACTGTAGCGCCCGCGACCACAATGAAAATCATGCAGGAAATCCGGGTGGTGTCGAACAGCGCGTTTTTAAAAGCCATCCAGCTCAGATGCCGTCCGGCCAAAGCAATCACAATGGTGCCGAATGCGCCGATGCCTGCGGCTTCTGTCGGCGTGAAGAGTCCGGCGAAAAGTCCTCCCATCACGAGCGCGAACAAAATGAGCGTTTCGATAAGGCCGGAAAGAGATTTGAACCTTTCCGGCCATGTTGCTTTCCGGCCGCGCGGCCCGATTTCCGGTTTCATCCAGGTCCATATCAAAATAGAGATGACAAAAAAGCAGGTGAGCAAAATGCCGGGCAGTACGCCGGCTAAAAAGAGCTCGCCGATGGATTGTTCCGTCATAATGCCATAGATGATAAAAATTGTGCTGGGGGGAATCAGGATACCCAGCGAGCCACCGGCTGCGACCACGCCTGTGGCCAGCGCCGGATCGTATTTATACTTTTTCATTTCGGGCAGCGCCACGGAAGCCATGGTTGCGGAAGTCGCGCTCGTCGAGCCGCAGACCGCGGAAAAACCGGCACAGGCGCCGACAGTGGCAATGGCCAGGCCGCCGGGCAGGTGTCCTAAAAATTTGTGGGCGGCGTGAAACAGTCTGCCGCTGATGCCCGAGTGAAAAGCGATTTGGCCCATCAATACAAAAAGGGGAATGACTGTCAGGTTGTAAGCGCTGAAGGTGGAATAAAAGTCACGGATCAGCAGATACCCTGCCGCCTCCCACGAGACGAGGATGCCGAAACCGAGAAAACCGACAATAGCCATGACAAAGCCGATCGGCATTCTCGCAAACATGAGAATGATCAGGATTCCAAATCCGGCCAGGCCCGCCATGGTGGGGGTCATCGTGCGAGCGTCCTCTGTGCGGATTTGACAAATTCTGCCATGAGAAGCAGACTCAAAAGCCCGCATCCGACGGCAATGCCCAGGATGAATGGAAAGACCGGCATCTGAAGGGTTAAGGAAACCTCTCCGCTGCGCTTGATGTCCATCGCGTAGATCACGGCCTGGTAGGCGATCAGCCCGAAAAGCCCCATGCCGATGAAGTTGTTGAAGGATTCAATGGCGAACTGGACACGTTGCGGCAGTTTGGAGGCCAGAATATCGACGGCAATATGACCTTTCTCCATAGAGGTAAATGCCAGCGCGAATGAGACGATCACGGTTCCCAGAAAACCGACCAGCTCATATGTGCCGGGAATGGGTTTATTGAAAAAACGCAGCACGACGTCCGCTGTGGAAAGCAGCATCATGGCGATCAATGCGGCGCAGGCAACGGTGTTAAGGCCGTTGCCTGCGCGCGTGATGTATTTCGTTGGACTGAACATGAATAACCAAATAACTATTGTTTAGCTTTGGCGTACTTTTTGATGGCTTTTTCGACTTCCTGAACCGCCTTTTTCCCGGGCAGGCCTTTGCTTTCCATCTCTTTGATATAGTTGTCCACCACGGGCTGAACCGCTTTTTTCCATGCCGCGGCTTCTTTAGCGGTGAGTTTGATCGTCGTGTTGCCCAATTCCGCCGCGTATTCGTGTCCTTCGACATCCGCGTCGTCCCATGCTTTTCCGGCTACGGCAATCCATTCGCTGCTGACGTCGTCGAAGACTTTTTTCACATCGTCCGGCAGGGCGTTCCATTTGTTTTTGTTCATCACGACAAACATCGCGGTGGTGTAGCCGATATCGGAGCAGTCGGTGGTATGTTTTACCACCTGCGCCTGTTTCCAGCCCTTGAGGGTTTCCATTGGCGCCAGCGTGCCCTGAACAACGCCTTTTTGCAGGGCTTCGTAAGTGCCTCCCTGGGGCATGGCCACGGAAACGCCGCCCAGATTTTCGACGATTTTCGCGCTGAGGCCTGTGGAACGGATTTTCATTCCCTTGATGTCCGCCATTTGGTGTACGGGTTTCTGGGTGTGCAAAAGCCCGGGGCCGTGCGCGTGCAGATACAGCACCTTGACATCGTCCAGCTCGTTGGGCTTCATGATTTTAATAAAGTCATTGGCAGCAAGCGTGGCGATCATGCCATTGGGGTATCCCATCGGCAGATCAAGCGCTTCCATAAGCGGGAAGCGGCCGCGCGTATACGCGAACAGGGACATACCGATATCGGAAATGCCCTTCACGACACCATCATAGCACTGGTCGGCCGGTGTCAGCGATCCGCCGGCGAAAATATTAATTTTAACCTTGCCGTCCGTGCGTTTTTCGATTTCCTTTGCCCATGCTTCACCGACCTTTGCCTGAGCGTGTGTGGCCGGGAAAAAGATGCTGTAAGTCAGCTTGGTCTGTGCCGCTGCAACGGAGACGCCTCCGAATGCGATAAATGATGCCGCAAAAATCGATGCTAATGTTACAGAAAAAAATCCTTTTTTCATTTGACATTCTCCCCCTCTTTATTTGATGCAGATTTGCGGTGCGCCGCGTGTTATTTCGTGCCACCGTTATTCAGATTTGATGCTCTAACGGGTTTTGATGAATTTATCAAGATCAGCCTTCAAATTTTTGGTTCTTTGAACTTGCTGAGTTCTTCTTTGTAGCGTTCGGCCTCGGCTTTGGCCGATTCGATTTCTTCTCTGGCTTTTTCAAGTTCTTCGTCTTGTTTGTGCTTTTCTTCTCGCATCTTATCCTGAATTTCATCGATGCCGACGTAAATGGCCAGTGCGCCGCCTAAAAACAGGCTGATCGGGAGAGCGCCTCGTATGATGGTTAAAAAATCTCCCCACCAGAATATCAACGCGATCAGTCCGAATACCGCAGCAACAACGCCGCCAGTCAGCAAAGACATAATCAAAACCTCCGGGATAGTTAATTTCAGTACCTGCGACTCATTTACGGGTGCGATTTTTATCATGAATGAAAGGGTTAGGCAAGGCGGAAATAGATGATTATTAAGATGAAATATTACTTGATTTAATGAGAGTCATCATTTAGATAGTGAAGTTTCTTGTAGCTAAGAGTATTAAATCATGACACCAAAGGACAATGTAAATGGAACCCAACTTCAGCAAAACAGACGGATTGATTCCGGCAATCGTGCAAGATGCCGAAACAAAAGAGGTATTAATGCTGGCCTATATGAACAAGGACTCTTGGGAGGCCACAGTAAAAACAGGCAAGGCGACTTTCTGGAGCCGGTCACGACAAAAACTGTGGGTCAAGGGCGAAAGTTCAGGCCATGTTCAGATCGTAAAGCAGATTTTTATGGATTGCGACGATGACACGCTTCTGGTTTTAGTGGAGCAAATCGGCGGCGCGGCCTGCCATACGGGGCACCGGTCCTGCTTTTACCGGAAGCTCGAAGGGGGCGATTGGCTTGAAGTGGGAGAACTGATATTTGATCCGAAGGATGTCTATAAATGAATGTTTTAAAATTGGGGATTCCCAAGGGGAGTCTGGAAAACAGCACGATTGATTTATTTAAAAAAGCAGGCTGGCGAATCACATACGATTCTAGAAGCTACTTTCCGGATATTGACGATCCGGAAATAAACTGTACTCTGGTTCGGGCGCAGGAAATGTCTCGTTATGTGGAAGACGGCCATCTTGATCTGGGACTGACGGGGATTGACTGGATTATGGAAAACAATTCCGACGTGGTGGCGGTTCAGGATCTGGTCTATTCCAAAGTGTCCACGCGTCAGGCGCGCTGGGTTTTGGTGGTCCGTGATGATTCGCCGATCCGGTCACTGGAAGACATGGAAGGAAAACGTATTTCGACAGAGCTGGTGGCTTTTACCAAGAGGTATTTCGCAGAAAAAAATATCAACGTCGGGGTCGAGTTTTCCTGGGGCGCGACGGAAGCGAAGGTTGTGGACGGTCTGGTCGATGCGGTTGTGGAAGTTACAGAGACGGGATCGACGATTCGCGCCAATAAGCTCAGAATTGTTCATGAGCTGATGAGAACCAACACGCAGTTGATTGCAAACCGCGCGGCTTTTGCCGATCCGTGGAAGAGTAAAAAGATAGAACAGATCAGGACGCTGCTCACCGGGTCGTTGCTTGCGATGGGAAAAGTCGGCCTGAAGCTTAATGTTTCCAAAACCAATCTGGAGCGGGTGATGGGTCTTTTGCCGTCCTTGAAGGCGCCTACCATATCCACGCTGCATTCCGAAGACTGGTTCGCGATTGAGTCCGTGATTGATACAGGGGTGGTGCGCGATCTGATTCCCCGGCTTCTGGAAGCCGGTGCGGAGGGCATCATCGAATATCCGCTCAACAAAGTTATCTGAATAAGAAAGGACAAGTATGGCCAGGAAAGCAAAAATTGTCCGCAAAACAACGGAAACGGAAATCGATCTCACCCTTGATCTGGATCAATCCGCCGGCAGTAAAATTGACACGACCATTCCTTTCTTCAATCACATGATGGAGTTGTTTGCCAGGCATGGTCTGTTCAAACTGGTTGTCAAGGGCAGGGGCGACACCGATATCGATGACCATCACCTGGTTGAAGATCTGGGCATCTGCCTGGGAAAAGCGGTGGGGCAGGCTTTGGGTGACAAGGCCGGAATCAATCGTTACGGGTCGGCATCCGTGCCGATGGATGAATGCCTGTGCCATGTCCATATGGATATTTCAGGCCGGCCCTATCTGGTTTACAAGGTTCGCTACGAACGCCGGAAAATCGGTGGTTTCGATCCGGCACTGGTGAAGGAGTTTTTCAAGGCCTTTACCGATCACAGCGGGATTACGCTTCACATCAACCTGGCTTACGGCAGTAACTCTCACCATATTATCGAAGCGGTATTCAAAGCGTTTGCCCGCGCTTTAAGACAGGCGGTCACTTTCAACAAAGCGGTAGATGGTGTTTTGTCCACCAAGGGAACGCTTTAAAAAAGAAAGAAGAGGTTTGCCATTGTTTAGAATTGCCGCACTAAGGTTGACGCGTCTGATGTTCGGGGCTTTCTTTATCCTGTTCGTTTTTCCCTGGATGGCCAGCGCCGGCCCGGAAGGCGGCGTGGCAAACGACAAGGTCACCCGGGTTGCCGTGGTTCCCTTTCAGTCGATCACGCCGGAGGATGCATCATCGCCTGTCCGATGCCCGATCTGCGGCAATTTAAGTTCCGCAGGTCCGATGGTTGAAGGCGCGGAAGGCATCCTGGAAGAACTGTTCACGGAAAAATTGCGCGGCATGAAAAATATCGAACTGGTTCCAATGGACAGAGCCGCCGGTGTTTATCACCGCATTCAAACAGGGTCCCTTACCACGCCCATGATCCAGGTCGTCAAAGAAGCCGGACGGGAGCTGAAGGCGGATGTTGTCGTCACTGGTTTTCTGTATCGTTACCGCGAGAGAATCGGATACGACTATTCCGCTGAGCGTTCGGCGTCCGTGGCTTTTGAGATTCATTTGATTTCCGTCGCGGATGGAAAAACGATCTGGCGGGGGCTTTATGACAAAACGCAAAAATCGCTGATGGAAGATGTCTTTCAGGCCTCGTCCTTTTTTAAGGGAGGTGCCAAATGGCTTACCGCGCGCCAGTTGACCCGGCTGGGCATTGACGAAACCTTTGCTGAATTTCCCGGGTTTGCGCCCTGATTATGCGGCCGGACACGAAGGCCTGTCGGGGTTTGCCGAACCGTTAAGCTGCGGCTTTGAACGGTTGCTGAAAAGGAGATAGAAACTTGATCATTATTCCCGCCATTGATATTAAAAACGGCCAGTGCGTCCGTCTGGCCCAGGGCGATTTCGACCGTGTTACGGTTTATGGCGAAAATCCCGCCGAGATGGCGCGGCACTGGGCATCAAAAGGCGCCCGGCGAATTCATGTGGTGGATCTGGACGGCTCGGTCGCCGGATTGCCGAAAAACGCCTCGCTGGTGATCGATATTGCCAGATCCGTATCCGTTCCGGTGCAGATCGGCGGCGGCATCCGCAATATGGAAACCATCAACCACTATCTGGAAAACGGTGTGTCGGCGGTTATCCTCGGTACGGCCGCGATTCAGGATGAAGCTTTTGTGCGAAAGGCGGCATCAACCCATCCCGGAAAGATCATTCTGGGCATCGACGCGCTGGGCGGTCAGGTTGCCGTCCGGGGCTGGACGCAAAAAACCAGCCAGGATGCGGTGGCATTGGCAAGGCGATATGAAAAGGACGGCATTGCCGCTGTTGTTTATACGGACATTCAGCGCGACGGGATGGAAACAGGTGTGAACGTGGAGCAGACCCGGGCGCTGGCCAAGGCTGTCACCATCCCGGTGATTGCGTCAGGCGGCGTGGCGTCCATTGAAGATATCGACCGGTTGCTGTCTGTGCCCGATTGTTCGTTTTTCGGCGTCATCGTTGGGCGGGCGCTGTACACAGGTGCGATGTCTCTGGAAGAGGCGCAGGCCAGAGCGGATCGTTAATCAGGGAGGGCAGGCTATGACGGATTGTATCTTTTGTAAAATTGTCCAGGGCGAGATTCCCTGTTCGAAGGTTTACGAAGACGACGCTATTTTCGCCTTTGACGATATTCATCCGATGGCGCCTGTGCATGTGGTCATCATACCGAAGCGACACGTTGCAACGCTGATGGATGTGGATACGAAGCTCTTGGATCTGGCTTCGCGATTGTTTGCCGCGGCGCAGGAAATTGCAAGAATAAAAAATGTGGCGGTCCCGGGATTCCGCACAGTCATAAACTGTAACGAGGAGGGCGGGCAGGTGGTTTTTCATCTGCACATGCATTTACTCGGCGGAAGAAAACTTGAAGATGCTTTAGGTTAATTGAGGTGAGGTAGACGATATGGATATGAATGTCAGATTAAATGAAGAAATGGTGCAGGCGGCCAAGGCCAGGGATAAAGTCAGGCTTTCAGCAATCCGCATGCTGAAGACGGCGCTTCATAATAAGGAAATCGAGTTGATGCGTCCGCTCAACGAAACGGAGACCATGCAGATTCTTACTGTGATGGTAAAACAGCGCAAGGATTCCATTGAGCAATTCGCCAAAGGCGGCAGGACGGATCTGGTGGAAAAGGAAGAAGCAGAATTGACTATTCTGCAGGCCTATCTGCCCGCGCAAATGACGGATGAAGAAGTGGAAACCCTGATAAAAAAAATCATCGCCGAGTTGGGTGCGGTTTCCGTCAAAGATATGGGTAAAGTGATGAAGGCGCTGATGCCGGAGATTACCGGCAGGGCAGACGGCAAAGCCGCAGGAGAAAAGGTCAAGGCCCTTTTATCTTAATGGGAACCTCTAAGCATGCCTGTGAGGGTATGAGGCGGGTAAGAGAATAATTCGTGCGCTTTGATGACAGCAAGATTGAAGAAATAAAATCCAGGGTGGATATTGTCGAACTGGCGTCGGAGTACTTGACGATAAAGAAGGCGGGGCGAAATTATCTGGGGCTTTGTCCTTTCCATCAGGAAAAAACGCCGTCCTTTACCGTCAACCGCGAAAAGCAGATTTTTTATTGTTT
>JAWOJC010000133.1:0-6303 GCA_046484315.1 Smithellaceae bacterium
GGCTCCGGCTTTATTGACCGCGACGAGACGCGCGGCGAAAAATGCCGACTGGGATCGGGTTGTCGATAAGGCCGACAGAATGATCATCGCGGCAGGCTTTGTGGCGGCGGTTTTATCCGCTTTATATTTCGCTCCGGTTTTATTGTCGATTTTGTCAAGATAGGCAACCTCCCGATATCAAATATCTGACCGGATAATCAGAGTGAAGTCGCATTGGCGAATTGGCCCTGCCTTGTCGGATTGCTTCAAAAGGGGTTTTCACTTGACAGGCGGGGATTACGGCCGTTATAGTTTTTGCGCTTTTCTCGCCGTCCACTTTTGGACGATATTCTCTGCAAGGAGGTCCGGTGCTATGAGAACATCCTCTGCGTTTAAAACGTTGTTGCTTGTCCTGACAGTTAGCGTATGTCTTGCCGGTTGCGGCGCGTCGGGAACAAAAATCCTGATTAAGAATGACCAGTACAAGCCGGCGTTTAACGCGGGCGAATTCAACCGTTATAAGGGGAAAAAGGCGGTGCTGTCCAATTTTCATAATCAGGCCGGAAACACGACCAACTGGGGTTATTCCAGCGGCGACAAGAAGTTCTATTATGAAGGCAATGAGAAGCTGGAAAGCTACCTGGCTGGCTGTTTTCGGAAGTCCTTCAGGCATGTGGGCGTGCAGTTGGTCGATTACATCCACGACCCATCCTATGCGGTGCGTTACTGGTGGGGGGTGGCCGGATACCGTGCACCGAAGGGCGTCCCCGAATTCCAGCTGGTGTTGATGTCTTTAACCGACGAGGAATTCAAATTTAAAGTCCTGGTTTTCCGGGACGGCGAAACCCGGCTTAACAAAGAGATGCGTGTCACGATGAGTCCGGTCGCGACAACCGATGTAGCTTCGCTGGAGCAGCGCTCCTACCGTCTGGTCGATCACGCGTTTGTGGCCATACTGCGCGACAGAGATTTTCAGAGGGTGTTTTAAGCAAGGCCAAAGGCTAAAGGCTGCAAGGCTAAAGGTGCGATCGAGCGAATTTTTGTGAGTCGAGCGCGTAACGGATAAGGCTTTTTCAAACATAGAAAACTCGATGGATATCTTCTTATACATTACTCTTGCCGTGTTGCTGGTTTTGGTCGTTTTGCAGATCGTGCTGTTGCGGCGTGGCGGGGTTGATCTGACGCCGCTTGCCGAAAGGCTTGCGGCGCTCAAAGACGCGCAGGAGCGTACCGACCGTTCGGTGCGCGATGAAATCGCACGGTCGCGCGCCGAAACCCAGTCGTATTCACAGCAGGAAAGAACGGAGCTGGCCGCGTCGCTTAAATCCTTCGGAGAAACGGTTCAGAAAAGCATTGCGGAAATCGGAAAACTTCAAAGTGAACAGTTGGAGAGCTTTGCCCGACAGCTCTCTTTACTGATTGCCACCAACGAAAAAAAGATGGAGGATGTCCGTCTCATCATTGATGGAAAGCTCAAGCAGATTCAGGAGGACAACACCCGTCAGCTTGATCGCATGCGGGAAACCGTTGATGAAAAGTTGCAAAGCACGCTCGATAAGCGTCTCGGGGATTCCTTCAAGCAGGTTTCCGAGCGGCTCGAACAGGTGCATCAGGGCCTGGGGGATATGCGCATGCTGGCCACGGGTGTGGGCGATCTGAAAAAAGTGCTCACCAATGTCAAGTCACGCGGCACCTGGGGTGAAGTCCAGCTGGGTTCGCTTCTCGAAGAAATTCTGGCACCCGAGCAATATTTAATGAATGTCCGCATTCGGGAAAGCAGCAGCGATTTTGTTGAATTTGCCATCAGGCTGCCCGGGCAGGGAGACTCCCCGTCAGAGTCCGTGCTGATTCCGGTGGATGCAAAATTTCCGATGGAGGATTATTCGAGGCTGATCGACGCGCAGGAACGGGCGGATGTGTCCGCCGCAGAAGATGCCATCCGGCAGTTGGACGCGAGCATCAAAAAATCCGCTAAAGACATCTCGCAAAAATATCTGGCGCCGCCGAAAACCACGGATTTCGGCATTATGTTTCTGCCTTCCGAAGGTCTCTATGCGGAAGTCATTCGACGCACCGCGCTGGTCGCGCAGATTCAGCGCGAATATCATATTGTGGTTTCCGGACCCTCCACCTTTGCCGCCTTTCTCAACGCTTTGCAGATGGGTTTCCGCACACTTGCCATTCAGAAGCGCTCCGGTGAAGTCTGGAAGGTGTTAGGCGAGGTGAAGTCCGCATTCAGCCGCTTTGGTGATTCACTCGACGCAGTGCGCAAACGACTGGATCAGGCCGCAACCTCAGTGGACGACGCGCAGAAAAAAACGAGGACGCTGGCCGGGAAGTTGAAGTCGGTGGAAGTCATGCCGGATGTCCCGGCTGAAATTACCGTGGCGGACACCGAAGTGGAGTAAACGGTTACTTTCACGTCAAACGTTTTCGGGCCTGCGGTTTCTGTGTATTTCTTCTCTTGATGTTTGTTTCGGCTTTGCAGCCGTTTTCCCCTTCCATGCCGCACCGGCAGCTATCCATTTCCCGTGTGGGCACCAGTCCCAGATCGGCAATCATGTCGTGATCCAGTTGGCTGTTTCGGCCGGTGGTGGTCAGGTAATTTCCGGTCATGAGAGAATTAGCACCCGCCACAATGCCGAGCGGCAGAAGCTGGCGCAGATTGATTTCCTTGCCGCCGCACAGTCTGATATCCTTGTCCGGCAGCATGAAGCGGTATACGGCGATGGTCATAAGAATTTCCATCGGCGGCAAGGGCTGCGCATGGTCCAGCGGCGTCCCTTTGACGGGGGTCAGAAGGTTGATCGGTACGGAATCGACATCAAGCCTGCGCAAAGTATCGGCCAGTTCAATGCGGTGCGTGACGCCTTCGCCCATTCCGAAAAGACCTCCCGCGCACACGGAAAGTCCCGCGTCCTTCGCGGCGCGGATGCTTTCAATGTTCTCTTCATAGTCGTGCGTGGTGCAAATATTTTTAAAATAGCTGCGCGCTGTTTCCAGATTATGGTGGTAGCGGAAAAGCCCTGCTTCTTTGAGCTCGCGCGCCTTTGCGGCATCAATGATCCCCAGGGAAGCGCAGGGACGGATTCCGATTTTGTGCATGCCCCCGATGGCTTTAAAAATTTCCGCCCATTCTTTTTTTGCTTTGATGCGCTTACCGCTGGTGACGATGCCGAAGAATTCCGCTCCATCTTTTTGGGCCAGCGTCGCTTCGGCAAGAATCTGTTTTGCCGGTTTGAGCGGCCAGGAGGTTGCCTGTGTTTGATAATGGGACGACTGAGCGCAGAATTTGC
This sequence comes from Smithellaceae bacterium, assembly GCA_046484315.1. Taxonomy (GTDB): domain Bacteria; phylum Desulfobacterota; class Syntrophia; order Syntrophales; family Smithellaceae; genus UBA8904. Next base: position 3,276 of record JAWOJC010000133.1, read on the forward strand.
AGTCCTCGGCGCAGCGGCCCGATTTGGCGTTTGTGATACCGCAGAGAATAATTTTTTTTCCCTTGAAATGCTCGCGTATTTCAGAGGCGGCTGCCATCACGCGATAGGGGTTTCCCGAGCCCTCAATGAAGAGTTCCAGCGCGTCCGCGGAGCTGACTTTCTTTCCCGTCCGCGCCTTTTCCTTCAGATGTTCGATCAGATCCATGATATGCCTTATTCTATTCCTTGCCGGATGCTTTGCTAAAAAAACGGCGGGGTATTTTTATAAATGATAATCGCCTGCGGCTTCCGGCTGATAGATAATTTCATGCACCCTTACTTTTCTGGTGCCGGACGGAACAGGCCATTCGATGATATCCCCTTTGCGATACCCCAACAGCGCCGTACCCAAAGGGGCGAAAATGGAAATTTTGTTTTCGGAAATATTTGCCGCCGACGGGTACACAAGCGTGTATGTTGTGGTCTTTCCCGATTCAACATCCGTCACGCTGACTTTTGAATTCATGGTGATGACGTCTTTGGGCACCTCCTGCGGTTCAACCAGGATGCCCCGGTAGAGCTCTTTTTCCAACAGATCCAGGTTGGCCTGATTGGCTTTGGGGGTTCTGCGTAATCCATCGATCAGCTCGACGAGCCTGTCCATATCATGTTTGGTGATGTGTATTACACGCTTTGCCGTCATCGTGAAAGTTCCTTTCCCGGTTGTTGTGCGTTTTATTGATGAGCATTGGATGGTAAAACGAACAATCCTTATGGATATTCTGACTGACATCATACTTTATTCGTATCCTACTATAGGCAAATAAATTACGCCTGTCAATTCATAAAAGGGGTCGATAGATTGGTGCCCCTTTGGGCTTTTAAAAGCAAGTTGCCCTCCGGGTGAATTCATAAAAAAGACATGGGCATTTATTCTGCCACGCTGGCCGCAGGCACCGCGGACGCGGTGAGCGGACTTTTGCATGGCGTCCATACCCGCGCAGGAAAGCAATAGCGACTTCATGTGAAGACGGTCACGTCGGAGAGCCTGATTCGAAAGATTCGTGAAGTGCACAATGCCGGCTGATCCCGCCTGCCAAATCAATTAAACAGATTCGCTTCTTCAAAACGCATGGCGAGTGTGCGGGCAGTTTCTCTGCTCTGGGCATCTTTGGTTTCATAGAAAATCGATTGGGCGAACGTCTGATTGAAAGTTGCGGTGATCTGTCGAAAATCATTCATGCGCGAGGCCGCAACAGGCGCTCCCGCGACGGGCTTGAAACGTGTCGGGTTGATCGGCGCGCCGTTTTGACGCATCTCATAATGCAGGTGCGGGCCGGTGGAGATGCCTGTCGAACCCACAAACCCGACCAGATCACCCTGCTGAACCTGCTTGCCCGAGCGCATTCCGGAGGCGAAGCGCGACAGATGTCCGTAGTAAGTCTGCAAGCCGTTGCGGTGAGAAAGGATGATCAGCTTGCCATAGCCGCCTTTGAAGCCGATGAATGAAATTCTGCCGTCCGCGGTCGCGCTGACCGGTGTGCCGGTCGGTGCGACGTAATCAATCCCGTGGTGCGGACGGTTAATTTTTAAGATCGGGTGTCTGCGCGAACGGGAAAAAGACGAACTGATTCTGCGGAAGCTCAGCGGCGCTTTTAAGAAGGCTTTTCTGAGCGATTTTCCTTCCGCGTCGAAATAATCCGCCTTGCCGTTGTGCTCGAAGCGGTAGGCGACATGCGTGCGATGGTCGTTGACGAATTCGACAGCCAGTATTTTTCCATATCTTTTGAATTCGCCGTTGAGATACAGACCCTCCACGATCACTCTGAAGGTGTCCCCTGTCCGCAGATCCGTGTTGAAGTCGATGTCCCAGGCCATAATATCCGATACCTGAATGGCCAGCGTGATTTCTTCGCGTTCCTGTCCGAGTGCCGCGATAAGACTGCCTTCGATTTGTCCGCCAATGGTCAGCAGGCGAGATTCAAAGGGGACTTCGCATTTTTGCGCTGAAAAGCCCTGATCGCCGCGTTCGATTTTCAACGTGGTATTTTCGTTGATGCCGTAGGTAAAAGCGTTGATGCAATTGTTTTCATCGACAATAAAACTGTAGGGCTGGCCAGGGTGGATCTGGCGAAGATGGTGCACACTGGCCGCCGCCTGCTTCATGGCGAAAAGATCATCAATACTCAAACCGTGTTTTTGAAAAATGGCAAAGAGGGTTTCTCCCGGTTCGATGCTGCTTTCAATGGACTTGAAAGCAGCAGCAGGGGCAACGTCCTGTGCTGCCTCTTTTGACGGTGATGTCTGTGTGAAGATCTGATAGACGGGAAATATTCCCATGAGTAAAATAATCAGCAGCGCTAAGCCCGTTTTCTTTTCGATCAAACCGTCCCCCTTGAGAATGTGCTGTTTCGCGCTACAAATACTGATCCAAAGCGCGTCTGTCAAGGAAAAAAAGCCCGTTTGCCCGGTGCGACCTCCGGGGGTGCAGGCATGGACTTTTGTCAGGAGAGCAGAATTTCGAGGTCTTCGCGATTGAGCGCCCGCATCAGACTGGCATCCTCCTTAATGACGGCGGAAAATAAATCACGCTTGCCGGCCTGCAATTCCAGCACACGCTCTTCCACCGTGTCGCGTGTAATCACGCGGTAGGCGAACACCTGCTGTGTCTGGCCGATGCGGTGCGTCCGGTCAATCGCCTGCGCTTCCACCGCGGGATTCCACCAGGGATCCATCAGGTAGACATATTCCGCCGCTGTCAGATTCAGGCCCAGTCCGCCGGCTCTCAGGCTGATCAGAAAAAGCGGCATGTCGTCTTCCTGAAACGACTGCACCAGTTCCTCGCGGTTTTTGGTCTTGCCGTCAAGATAAAGATACCGAACGCCTTGCAAGTCAAGCTGCTTACGGATGATGGAGAGAAAGCTTGTGAACTGCGAGAAGACCAGCGACTTGTGTCCCTCTTCGAGGATCTCGGCCAGCTGCGGCAGAAGAAATTTGGTTTTGGCGCTTGAGCCCGCGATGCGTGCCGGATCGATCAGGCCCGGGTGAC
>JAWOJC010000151.1:0-3801 GCA_046484315.1 Smithellaceae bacterium
AGAAAAAATAAGGGCTGAATCGGCAGAAGTTCAAATCTGCAAAGCAACACTTCTAACATTGCGCTGTATTGCAACCCAAACACAAAAATTCATACCAAATAAAATCATATTTTTGCTCCCCCGTCTAGATCATCTCAATGGCGCAGGCCATTGAAACGCCGCCGCCGCCGCATAGTGTGGCCATTCCCAGGGTCTTGCCGCGCTTTTTCATGGCGTGGATGAGCGTGACAATTACCCGGCAGCCGGTGGAACCGACCGGGTGACCCAGGCCTATTCCGGAGCCGTTGACATTGGTGATCTCACGGTTGACGCCCAGCTCTTTTTCACAGCCCAGGTACTGTGCGGCAAAGGCTTCGTTAATTTCCATAAGTTCAAAATCCCGGACCTTCAGGCCGGATCGGCGTTCAAGATCCCGAACCGCCGGAACCACGCTCAGGCCCATAACGGACGGATGGCAGCCGCCGCGTCCGATTGCTTTGATGCGCGCAAGCGGCTTGAGATTGAGTGAGGAGGCTTTCTCTGCCGACATGATCAGCACGGCGCTGGCCCCGTCATTGACGCCGGATGAATTACCGGCTGTGACCCGGCCGATTTTCGGCGCAAACGCAGGCGGGAGGGCTTCGAGCTCCTTCATGGTAAGACCGGGGCGGAAATGTTCATCTTTGTTCACAACCACGGGTGGTTTTCCTTTTTTCTGACGTATTTCCACCGGTACAATTTCATCGTTGAAATCACCCTGCAGTGTGGCGCGTTCGGCGTTGTTGTGACTGCGCAACGCGACTTCGTCCATCTCCTCACGGGTGATGCCGTAGAGATCCGCGATGAATTCGGCCGTCACGCCCATGATGTAGGGCTTGCCTTTGTATAAATCAAAGAAAGGCCCTTTCTGAAGCGGGCCCTTCTCCACGCCCGGCACCAGGTAGGAGCCGGCGTGCAGCATATGAATGATGTTGTCCACGAGCACCTGATCCTGAAATCTGCCGCCCCAGCGGGCGACTGGAATAGAGTAGGGGATGCTTGACATATGTTCCGTTCCACCGGCGAGGATGATGTCCGCCATCTCGCTTTGAATCATTGCCATGCCGGAGATTACGGCTTCCATGCCGGAAATACAGACACGGTTGATGGTCACGGCGGGAACCGTGTCCGGCACATCCGCCAGAAGCGCCGCGATGCGGGCCACGTTAAGCGCGTCTACAGGATCGGAACAGCAGCCGAAGCGGATATCGTCGATGATGCCCGGTTCAATGCCTGTACGCCTGAGTGTTTCCCTGATGACCGTCGAACCCAGGATGGCCGCGTTTGCCTCTTTCAGACCGCCGCCGAATGAACCGACGGCTGTCCGACATGCCGATACAATCACTACATCCTTCATCGTGAAATCTCCTTTAATTCAATGTATGAGCAACGCTTAGGCGCCGTCGAACGGAATCTTAAACGTGTGGCACGGCAAATCCATTCGGGTTGGTCCTAAAAACTCGAATGCAAGCTCTCTGTTTTTAAAGGGAGCCCGTCCGGTTGTCAAGGGGTATTCGATGCCGTGCCCGGTATAGATTTGCCTTGATTTTTAAGAGAATAATCCCTATATATTAGACCAAATACTTACGGAAACCACGCATTCTCACCAAGATCAATCTGCCGGATTTAATTTATTCTTGAGCTTGTCCTTTTGACCGGCAGACTCGCTCCGTTTCAATGTCGGATATCGTCTGATATGAAGGGGTGAAGTATGACTCTACAGGTAAAAAAGCGATCACGCGGAGAAAAAAACAATCCATGTCCACCTGAAGCCGGCGCTTCACGTGGAAAAAACGGCTCCGGCCCTGTTGCCGACGATTACAAAGAGCTCTTTCATGGCGCTCCGGCAGGCTATCTCATCTTGAATCACAACAGCACCATTATTCAGGCCAATGATGCCTGCGCTTCCCTTTTAGGCACAAAGCGACAAAAGCTCGTGCAACGGCGCTTTGACGCATTGGTCTCGAAAGAATGCCGTCCCGCTTTCAGTACTTTTCTCAAACAGGTTTTTGACACCGGGGGCAGATCCGGCACGAACCTGATACTCCTTAAGGATAATGATTTGCTGAGTGTGCGGATAGCGGCTGTTGCGGATGCCACACGAAAGACGTGCCGAGTCATTTTTATGGACATTGACCGTTCGGGAAATCTGGAGGCCTCTTTGCTGGAGAGCAAACGCAGATACAAACAACTGGTCACAAACGCAAACAGCGCCATACTTCGAATGGACCAAAACGGCATTATTACTTTTTTTAATGAATACGCGCAAAAGCTCTTCGGTTACACCCTGGCAGAGATTCTCGGCCGGAGCGTAAAAATCCTGTTGCCCAGGGTAGAGACGGGCGGAAGAAACCTGGAGGAGATGGCTGATATAATTCTTCGTAACCCGGATGAATTCGATGAGGTGGTCAATGAAAATATAAAGAAAAACGGAGATCGTATCTGGGTTTCCTGGAGAAACAGGGCCGTCAAGGACTCTGACGGCAATATTATCGGCAATCTTTCCATTGGCGTGGATATTACCGCGCATAAGCAGGCGGAGGAAGCGTTACAAAAAACAAAAGAAGAACTGGAACTGCGCGTGGAGTCCAGGACGGCCGAATTGAGGACAGCTCTTTGTGAAATAGAACAAATGAAAGACCGATTGGAAGCGGAAAACATTTACTTTCGTCAGGAAAATAAAATGAGGCATCAGTTTGAAAATATTCTTGGACAAAGTGATGGTCTCAAGTATGTTTTGTATCGGACGGAACAGGTCGCGCCGACGAACACGACGGTTCTCATTCTGGGTGAAACCGGCACGGGCAAAGAATTGATTGCCTCAGCTATTCATCACATGAGTCCCCGACGGGACCGCCCGCTTATCACGGTCAATTGCGCGGCGCTGCCCGCCAACCTGATTGAAAGTGAGCTGTTCGGCCGGGAGAAGGGGGCTTTCACCGGGGCCGATTCGTTCCGGGCGGGCCGCTTTGAAATTGCCGATGGTTCGACGCTTTGCCTCGATGAGATCGGCGAATTACCGCTGGAGTTACAGGCCAAGCTTTTGAGGGTGATTCAGGATCACAAGTTTGAACGTCTGGGTTCATCACGCACCATCAAGGTCGATGTCCGGATCGTGGCCACAACCAATCGGGATCTTGAAGAGGAGGTCAGAAAAGGACGGTTCAGGCAGGACCTTTACTATCGCCTCAATGTCTTTCCGATTACGGTCCCGCCGCTTCGGCAGCGCGTCGCGGATATCCCGATTCTGGTTCAGGCCTTTGTTCAACGATATGCCAGAAAACTGGGTAAACAGATTACGTCGATCCAGAAAGAGACACGCCAGGCGCTGCAAACTTATCCATGGCCGGGTAATATACGCGAACTCGAAAGTGTCATTGAGAGGGCGGTCATCTTGTGTCCCGGGCCGGTTTTGCACCTGGCCGATGAACTGACGAGATCTTCTCCGTCAGCTGTATCCGCCATGAAAACTTTGCGCGACGTGGAGAAAAACCAGATTACCAAAACGCTATCCGAACTCAGCTGGCGTATCGAGGGGAAAAACGGCGCAGCCGAGATTCTTGGCGTCCATCCGAGCACACTGAGGTCAAGGATGGTGAAACTCGGCATCGTGAGACCTAAAATCAAGAACCCGTCTTGATTCTTACCTTTTTTTCAAAGCATTCCTCGAAATACCGAAGTTCCGTTACATATCGAGGTTAAATCCGGAGGACTTCCCGTTTCTTGTTCGTGCCGTCAATCCAGCTATCGGAAATTAAAGAGCGATTTTGAAAGGCACTATTT
>JAWOJC010000235.1:0-15487 GCA_046484315.1 Smithellaceae bacterium
CGCCAGCCACACTCAGCAACTTAAACGCCTTGATTTTGCCTGTCGAGGAGACGTGGGGTCCGCGGCACAAATCGATATAATCACCGTCTTTATATAAACTGACCTCCGTCACGTCTGAAGGCAGATCGTTGATCAGCTCGACTTTATAATCTTCTCCGCGCGCGGCAAACAAATCCACCGCCCCGGCTCTGGGCAGCACATCGCGCACAAAAGGATAATTCGCGACGGTGATCTGCTTCATGCGTTTTTCGATTTTCGCGAAATCATCAACCGTAAAAGGTTCGCTGTAGTCAAAATCGTAATAGAAACCATCTTCAATCGATGGGCCGATGGTGACTTTGGCGCCCCGGAACACGTCCTGAACGGCGTGGGCCATCACATGCGCGATGCTGTGACGCAAAATGTGAAGGCCTTCTTTGGAAGAAATGTCGATGACCTCCACGGCGGCATCCCGGGTTAAAACAAAACTCAGATCAACCGGCACACCATCGACTTTAGCCGCGACGGCGGATGTCAACGCGTCTTTTCGCCAGGCAACAATCGCGTCTGCGACGGAAACACCCGACTCAAGTTCCTTTTGCTGTTTGTCCGGAAAAACTATTTTAATGTTCATAACGTTTCAAAAAAACTCATTTTAAAAGGGCATCACCATTCTGCTGATGCCCTTTTTCAACCGGCATTTTTGGCACATGCTCGTCTTTATTAATAAAATGGTAGGCAAGCAGGGATTTGAACCCTGGACATCCACCGCGTCAGGATGGCGCTCTCCCCCTGAGCTACTTGCCTGTAAATCCTTACACTTTTCGAATTTGGTGAACTAGCAGCAAAATGCCGCCGTGTCAAGCAAATATCTTTCTTTTTACGCCTTTTGAGGCGTCGACCGGTTAAGAATCCTGATCCCCCGAAGAATGTACACCGCGCCTGATGCAATGGTCATCAAAGCGGTGATCCAGCAAACGCCGGCGATCCAATCATAGCTGAAACCGTGCGTGACAGCCTTGTACAGCAGGGCCAGAAAAATCGTCCCGACCTGCAAAGCGGTGGTCATCTTGCCGATCATCGCGGGCTTGATCTCGTAAGGCACCGACATTAAAGTTAAAATCGCAATACCCAACAGGATAATGAAATCGCGGCTGATTACGATCACAGCCAGCCAGGCGGGCACAAGACCAAAAAAAGCCAGCGACACATAGCTGGTCACCATCAAAAGCTTATCCGCAATCGGGTCGAGATAAGCCCCCAGGGTGGTTTGAGCCTTCAGTAAGCGCGCCAGTGTGCCGTCAAGCGCATCGGTGAGTCCGGCTGCCGTAAAGATTAAAAGCGCTCTGAAGTATTCTTCCTGAATGATAAAAATGACAAATACAGGAACGAGTATAATCCGCAGCAATGACAAAAAATTCGGTATGTTCATCGATCGTTGTCTTCTACTGTCTCTGTTTACGGTCTCTTTTTTTGTTCCATTTTACCCAGCTGTCCGAATCCCCGACTTCGGTAAAGCTTTGCGGTTCACCCGCCTGACCATCCGCAGCAATAGAAATACGCTGCATGGATCGGACCACGTAAGACCATTGCTCCATGGAAACAGGTCGGGGACCTTCAACCGGTCGCGGCCCTGCAACCGGTCCGGGTGCGACATGGGATGAAACAATCTGCGGTTTTTTTTCTAAAACGGCCGATACAACAACTTCTCCATCATAGACCGAAACCAGGGCGGATTGATCCTCATGAATATCCATCCGATAGGTGGTGCCACGTACGCCGGCCACGGCGTTTTGGCAGGATATTTCAAATCTGTCGCCGGCCTGCAGTGCCTTGCGAATGCTCGACCAGATTTTTCCGGCCGTGATGGCTATGCCGATGTTCCGGACACCCTTTTCGCCAATCGACATTCTTTCGATCACAAACGACGTGTTTTCAGAAAAACGCACCATACTCCCGTCGGGAAGCAACAATTCCAGGCGGCTGTTTTCTCTGGTTACCACTGTGCAGCCGGAGGTAATCAGATCCCCCCCCGCCAGTTGCCGCATATCCTTCTGTCCCGGACACTGAATGAAGGCCTTGCCCTTGAGGAACATAACACTGACCGTCCACTGAGGCGTTTTGACAGCATTCGATGGCTGGGCATGCGCGATGGCGGATGTAAAGATGAAGGCTGCTAAAATACAGCAGATCCGAATGTTGTTATTCATATACAACCCCGCTCGTTATTCTCCGGGCACACGGGCAATCTCTGAAACCGCCGGATTTATCCCCGCAACCCCGGACCGTAAGGCAGTGTTTCCATCACCCCGGCAACCACTTCTTCGAGGGCGGATTCAAAACCACTGTAAGATTTGAGTCTCACGCGCGCAGGGGTGATGCCGAAGCTCCGGCTGGTTGCGCTGTAGGAAGCGCTCCACAGAATTTCGCCGGTATTCGCGCTACGTAATTCACATCGGGCGGCCACGCGGGCCGGCGCGTATAACAAGGTAACGGACACGCGGCTTTCCATCAGGGTACAATACATGACGGCATCCGCGCCTAAAGCCTCTTTAAGCTGCCCAGATGGCAGGGTCGGCATCCGATCTGCTCCGTCTTTTGGAGAAGCAGACGTGAGGCTGCGATCAATCGCTTCAGGCGACAATTTTTGATAACCCTTAAAGTGAAGTTCGTCGAGTATCTTTTCGCGCAGCATTCCGGGGGCACGCGTGTCGGTGGTTTGATTCTCAACCGGCATCAACGCGATCACTCCCGCCATCACCTTGGGGGGATCATTCTTCGAAACCACATTCGCTTTAGAAGCACAACCTGTGAACAAAAGCCATGTGCAAAGCAGAAACAAGAGTCTTTGGGACGTCATCGTGCCTCCTTACGGGTAGCGTAAAAATATTTCGGTGATAGTCTGGTTCTGCCGGCTGACATCAATCACATACCGGCCTGTTTTTGCCAATTCCTCAATAAATAATTCCGGATCACTGAACACCTGAACTTCAAATACAGCCTGCCGCCATTCCAGGCGAACGGGATAGATGCTTTTGACCAGCTTCGGACGACTGAGCAGGTGGTTTTTTAATCGTGCGTAGTCCGCGTAAGTCTTCGCATCGCGGAAATAAAGCAACAGAGACTGAACGGCCTGTCCTTCCTGCTGCAAAATGCCCATTTCCAGAAAATCCGATTTCAGCGCCGCTAAAACCACCACAACGTTGAGCGTCACGAAATATTCTTCCTGAGATTTTTTTTCTGTAAGAATTTGAAAATAACTGACATATTTATCCGAAGCATCAAGAATGATGCTTTTGAGGGCCTGATATTTTTCTTCTTGTACCTTGTCGGCCAACAGCTTCGCCGATGCCTGCGTGATGGCTTTTTCCAAAGCATCCTGAACCGCCGCTTCGCGCGCGCGCGCCAAATCGCTTTTTTGGATGGGTGCGGTCCCTTCGACATTCATCGACAAAGGCGCACTTTGCGCCATGGCATCAGTAGGCAGAAGTGCCAACAAAAACCCCAGCAGCACAATGGCGATAAAATTTCTCTTCATGGTGTCGTTAATCCTTCACTTCAGAGGCAGTTTTCCGCCTGAGGTTTTCAATTTCTTCCCGGATCACGCGGTCCGCAATGCCGGGAATCATTTCCCTGGCGATCTTTTCCGTAATCTCCGTTATTTGTTTCGCGACGGCCTCATGAATATCGGTCCATTGTGCCGGTTCTTCAACAACGTCCGTCAGTTCATGGACGGTCTTATTTTGCCTGACTTTTTCATAGACCCTGCCGTCGATCACGATAACATTCGGATTCGCCTTGACATCGGTCGATCTGCGCCGGGGCACTTCATGTTCATCATAAACATCGGTCAAGTCATATATTTTTTTTTCTTCCGTTTTTCCGGAATCCGGCGACATTTTACATCCCCCTTGACGACCTGTCAGACCACAAAAAACCGACTCTTTTACTGAATATGGGCATGGAGTTACCATAGTGCCCAAAACACTTCAAGCACTATATACGGTCGGTTTTATTTTTGATTTCCGAAGCGTTGGCGGTCGATCCCCACCGCCAACGCGTATACTTTTTTGCGGGACACCCCTGTTAGGCCCGCCACCTGATCCACTGCGTCGCGCAGGGACAGTCCTTGCTTCTTGAAGTGATCCTCCAGCATCGTTTCAATTTCTTCATCGGCAGGAAGACTCCGGTTCTTTTCAGCGCCGGACACCACCACCGTAAACTCGCCTTTCGTCCTGGTCAGAGCGCCGTCGAGACAAAATTCCGACAAGCGGCCCCGACGGATTTCTTCGAACATCTTGGTCAACTCGCGGCCAACCACCGCAAGCCTATCTCCGAACACATCCGCCGCATCGGCCAGCGCCGCGGTAAAACGGGTGGGGGATTCATAGAAAATGATCGTCGCTTCCTCATCTTTTATGGATTCCAGAAATTTTCGCCTAGGCCCGGATCTGGGGGGCAAAAATCCGCAGAAAAGGAAATGGTCCGCCTGGAAACCCGAGGCGCTCAAGGCCGTGATCAGCGCCGAAGGACCGGGAACAGGCACCACGCGGATTTGTTCGTGATGCGCCTGAGCGACCAGATGGCGACCCGGATCGGATATGCAAGGCGTCCCGGCGTCGGAGACATAGGCAACATTTCGGCCGCAGGCGAGTTTTTCCATTAGGAGCGCGCTTCTGGCTTTCTCGTTGTGTTCGTGCAAGCTGATCATCGGCGTGACAATAGCGTAGGCGTCGAGCAGCCTGCGGGTATGGCGTGTATCCTCTGCGGCAATCAGATCCACTTCCTTGAGGACACGAAGCGCTCGGAGTGTGATGTCCTCGAGATTGCCGATGGGTGTCGCGACCATGTAAAGAATGCCGGATGGCGCGTTTTCAGGTTTTTGCATAAGACCTTTCAAGAAGCCTTTTTTAAGTTGACATTCAAGACCCGTTTCGGCTTAATAGCAAAGCTGAAAATAAATTGCCACCGAGAAATGGTAAGCAGAAAATGACCAAACGCATTTTAATCACCGGCGGCGCCGGTTTTCTGGGTTCACATCTGTGCGAAAGACTCCTGAACGAAGGCCATGAGATTCTTTGTCTGGATAATTTTTACACCGGCAGCAAGAACAATATTGCATCCATGCTGGCTCATCCGCGCTTTGAGCTGATCCGCCACGACATCATCAATCCCATTTATCTGGAAGTCGATGAAATTTACAACCTGGCCTGCCCGGCCTCGCCTGTGCATTACCAGCACAATCCGATCAAAACGATAAAAACCAATGTGATGGGGGCGATCAACGTCCTGGGCATCGCCAAGAGGACGGGGGCCAAAGTTCTTCAGGCCTCCACCTCGGAAGTGTACGGCGATCCTGAAGTTCATCCGCAAAATGAATCTTACTGGGGACGTGTCAACCCCATCGGCATCCGAAGCTGCTACGACGAGGGCAAACGGGCAGCCGAATGCCTGATGATGGACTACCGCCGTCAAAACGCTGTCCGAACAAAAATTGTTCGTATCTTTAACACCTACGGTCCGCGCATGGCCGTCAACGACGGGCGCGTTGTCAGCAATTTCATCATTCAGGCGACCGGTCATCACAACATCACGGTTTATGGTGACGGATCGCAAACCCGCTCCTTTTGTTACTGTGACGACCTGATCGACGGACTCGTTAAAATGATGAATACCGCCGATGATTTTTACGGGCCTGTCAATCTCGGCAATCCCGTGGAATTCACGATCCTTGAGCTTGCAAAAACCGTAATCAGAATGACCGGCAGCGCATCTCAAATTATTTTTCAGCCCAGGCCCTCGGACGATCCCACGCAGCGCAAACCGGACATCACCCTGGCTCAGAGCCGCCTGGGCTGGCAGCCCTCAGTCGCACTCGAAGAGGGTTTGGCGAAAACCATCCATTATTTTCAAAACATTCTGAACAGATAATTACCTGACGCGGAGGCACCCACCCATCCTATGAAATTCAAAAAAAACATTCTCTGTATCGGCGCGGGCTACGTCGGCGCGCCGACCATGGCGATGATTGCCAGTAAATGTCCCGACTATAAAGTCACCGTGGTAGACATCAACGCCGCGCGTATCGACGCCTGGAATTCAGACAAACTGCCGATATACGAGCCGGGCCTTGACGACATCATTCGGCAAACACGTGGACGGAATCTGTTCTTTTCAAAAGATATTGAAGAAGGCATCCGGCAAAACGACATCATTTTTGTCAGCGTGAACACCCCGACCAAAACGTTCGGCACAGGCGCCGGTATGGCTGCGGATCTGCAATTCGTGGAAAAAACGGCCCGGCAGATTCTGGAACATTCCGAAAGTTCAAAAATTGTTATTGAGAAAAGCACACTGCCGGTCAAAACCGCGCAGGCGATGGAACGAATTCTGGCTTCGGGAAAAGGAAACATCACCTTTGAAGTGCTTTCAAATCCCGAATTCATGGCCGAGGGAACCGCTGTCAGCGATTTGGAAAATCCAGACCGCGTGCTGATCGGTTCGCATGAAACACCGGCGGGATTGAAAGCCCGGGCCCGACTGGTGGACATTTACGCACGCTGGGTCGCGCCGGAAAAAATTCTGACCACCAATCTGTGGAGCTCAGAATTATCCAAGCTGGTCGCCAACGCATTTCTGGCACAACGGGTTTCCTCAATCAACGCCATCTCGGCCCTGTGCGAAAAAACCGATGCGGACATTGCCGAAGTCGCACGCGCGGTGGGCCTGGACAGCCGGATCGGCGCCAAATTTCTTAAAGCGGGCGTGGGTTTTGGAGGGTCGTGCTTTAAGAAAGATATTTTAAACCTGGTGTACCTTTGTCAGTATTACGGCCTCCCGGAGGTTGCAGCCTACTGGGACAGCGTGGTCAGAATCAACGAATACCAGCAGGACCGCTTTATCGCCAATATTCTGGGGTCCATGTTCAGCACACTGGCCGGCAAAAAAATCGGCATTCTGGGATTTGCCTTTAAAGCCGACACGGGCGATACGCGGGAGAGCCCGGCCATTTACATCACACGCAAGCTTTTGAGCGAACACGCGCATGTGGTCATTTCCGACCCGAAGGCGCTGGAAAACGCCATGATTGATCTCTCAGGCGAGGAAGGCCAAATCAGCTATGTGGAAGACCCTTATCGGGCCGCCGCCGGCTGTCATGCGCTGGCCATCATGACGGACTGGGATCTATACCGAAAGCTGGATTATCGCAAAATCTACAAATCGATGGTTAAACCCGCCTTCATCTTTGACGGCCGCAATATTGTCGACCACCGGAAATGTTTTGAAATCGGCTTTAATGTTTATCCCATCGGCAAACCGGCCCTGTGCCACTTCTAAAGTGATCAGGGTCTGAAATCAAAGGCGTTCTTAATCAGGCGGATGTCCGGGGCGCCTGGACACAGAACAACCGCCACCACGTCAAAACGGGTGTTGGCATCGCTCAGCTTTTTTTCCTGAAGATACCACAGGGCCAGTTGCGACATCTTTTTTTGCTTTTTGACGCCCACCGCCTGTTCGGGGTATCCCATCAGACCGGATTTTCTGGCCTTGACTTCCACAAACACCAGGGTGTCTTTGTCGCGCGCCACAATATCGATTTCGCCGATCGGGCAACGGTAATTGACTTCCGTGATACGATAGCCGATTTGCTTCAGATATCCCGCGGCGATTTTTTCGCCCTCTTTGCCGGTATCGATTTTTGAAGTGTCTTTAGATTCGGTCATCACGACCAGTCCAGAGCGGTTTGCCCGGAGGCTTTATTTTTCAGATGGAACGATCGCCGGTGAATTTTGCACATGCCGATTTCCCCGATGATTCGCCGATGCTCGGCGGTTCCATACCCTTTGTTACCCAGAAAATTATAGTGCGGAAACTGACGGTGATACATTTCCATGATCCGGTCACGGGAAACCTTGGCAATGATGGAGGCCGCGGCAATGGAGACACTCAGCGCGTCGCCTTTGACGATGGCGAGTTGAGCTGTGGGCATGGCTATTTTGTGTAAGCCGTCAATCAGGAGATAATCAGGAAAGGAGGAAAGCGCCAGTACAGCGTCGCGCATGGCCTGAAGCGACGCGCGAAGAATATTGATCCGGTCAATGACGTCCGCCTCGGCAACCCCGACACCGACGCACAAGGCATCCTCCCAGATCAACCGGTAAACCTCTTCGCGTTTCCGGGCGGTCAGTTTCTTGGAATCGTTGATAGCGGCATTTTGGTAACCGGGCGCAAACACCACCGCCGCCGCCACCACCGGTCCCGCCAGAGGGCCCCGACCCGCCTCGTCAACCCCCGCAACACAGCGGTATCCTTCAGCGTAAGCAAGCTTTTCGTAAGTATCCATCGAGGATGGATGAATACCCCCTTTCGCTGCCCGTCGCGCGGGCGGATTTGCGCTATCCCGGATGCAAAACCGGCATCATCCGGTAAAGAGACTAAAAAAACCGCATCCACGGCGAAAACCGATTTTTTGCCCCTGTCAAACGAAAGGAATCAGTTATGCGCGGCTTCCTTGATTCTCGCTTTTTTGCCCCGCAGGCTTCTTAAGTAGTAAAGACGCGAGCGGCGCACAAGGCCCCTGGTCATGACTTCGATACGGTCGATGATGGGTGAATGCAGAGGAAAGGTTCTTTCAACGCCTACGCCGTAGGAGATTTTTCTGACCGTGAAATTCGCCCGGCTGTTCCCATGGCGCTTGCGGATGACCACGCCTTCAAAAGCCTGAATTCTCTGTTTCTGACCTTCGATGATGCGCACATATACTTTTATGGTATCCCCCGCTTTAAAACTGGGAATATCCCCTCTCATCTGTTCTTTTTCAATCAATTCCAAAACATTCATTTTATATTTCCTCCCGCGACTTTCGCACAATTATTTCGTATCAACAATTCTATCCAATATGACGGCAACAGCTGAACGCACCGCCAGATGATTATATCCGTCCGTCCCCCGAATCGGTTCCAGACGCTCATCGGCTTGCCGGATGACATCATCCGCAAGACCTGACCCTGTACCAAAAATTAAAAGATAAGGCAAATCATTCCTTTCGAGCATTTCACGCAACGCACCATACGTCAAAAGGCGGCCTTGAAAATTTGCACCCGTGGCTATGATGCGTGGCTTACAACCGCTTTCGGACTCAATGGCCGCAACCACTTCATCCAAGCCTCCGTAAATCCGCACCAGCTCAAATGCCTCTTTTCTGGACGGGTTGAAAGAAGCCCCGTATCCATGCCGCCAGTGATCCACAATTCTGAAGGCAAGATCCCGTTGCGCGTCCACAGGATTGACGATAAAAAAAGCCGCAGCACCGTATGTTTTCGCCGTGCGGGCGATATCGTGAATATCCATATTGGCAATGGCTGTGGCAACCACGCGGCCTTCCTTATTGCAAACCGGATAATGTAAAAGAGCGATATATAGCATGGGCACTGCTCCGGACGGATCCCAAGATAATCCACCCTATCTTGAAAAAGGGAATTTTATTACCTTAAACGCGCCTGAAAATCAAGGTATTATATGGTTCCGAGTTTTATTTTTTCCAGAATCTTCCTGTCATCCGGTGAAAGATCGGCCTGTTCGAGTAGATCAGGTCTTTTCTGCCAGGTTCTCCTGAGGGATTCGGTTTTCCGCCACCGCTCAATTTGCGCGTGATTACCGGAAACCAGAACGTCCGGGACGCCCCAGCCTTGATACAGGGCGGGTCTGGTGTATTGGGGATACTCCAGAAGCCCCTGAGAAAAGGATTCCGTCAGGGCAGATTCCTCATTGCCCAGCACGCCCGGAATCAAACGGGCCACAGCATCAATCACCACCAGCGCCGACAGCTCACCGCCGGTTAAAATGTAGTCGCCGATGGAAATTTCACGATCGGTCAAATGTGCTCGTATCCGTTCGTCCACGCCTTCGTAGCGGCCGCAGATCATAACAATCTGTTTTTGTAAAGCCAGCTCGGCGGCGATAGCCTGATTGAAGGTTTCACCCTGAGGCGTCATCAGCACGACCAGCGGTTTGAGGTCCTCACATTTAACCGCGGCCAGCGCGCGCTCCACCGGCTCCACTTTCATCACCATGCCGCAGCCACCGCCGTACGGGGCATCGTCGGTCATCTTCTGCTTATTTTCAGCCCAATCACGGATATCGTGCAAAGCAATCCGCAAAAGATCTTTTTCCTGTGCTTTTTTGATGAGACTGAAACTCAGAGGCGAGGCCAGCATTTCGGGGAATATGGAAAGAACGTCAAACCGGATCACGATCAGAGCCCTTCCGGCAATCGAACGGTCATGACGCCTTGTTCAAGATCGATTTTTACAATCACATCAGCTAAGGCCGGGATCAGGATTTCCCTGGGACCTCCCTGACAGACATACACATCGTTGCTGCCGGTCGGAAATACGGTTGTTATGCGGCCAAGCAGACCGCTCTGTTCATCGCAAACGGCCAACCCGACAATGTCGCTCCAGAAATATTCATCATCCGCCAGCTCGCCTAACGCTTCTCTGGGCAGGAGAACTTTGCATCCGACGATTGTCTGCGCCGCATCCACATCTGTGACCCCGTGGAGTTCCAGAAAAACGAACTTTCCGGACAAATCAACCTTCCTCAAATGGTAGCAGGTTGTTTGTTCCGGACTTTTCTCCACATACACGCAGTCCAGTCCGTTAAAAATGTCGGGTGATTCAAGGAATGATAAAACTTTTAAACAACCGCGAAGACCTCGGGTTTTGACGATCTCGCCGGCAACAAAAAGGTTCATGCGTTATTCTATAATTTCCAGAACAGCCCGTTTATGCACCTTGGCCGATGTGGCGCTCAGAATGGTGCGAATCGCCTTGGCTGTCCTCCCCTGTTTTCCGATCACTTTTCCTAAATCTTCTTTTGCCACACGCAGTTCAATTACAGACGTCTGCTCACCGATGACTTCAGTGACCTCTACTTTGTCCGGATTATCCACCAAAGACTGAGATATGTACTTGATCAACTCTTTCATCGCTAAGACCTCCACAGATTATGGTTAATCAACACCTGTTCGAACCTTAAGATCAGCCCTGTTTCAATTATAAACGACGGATAGCTATAAAAGATTTATGGATACCGTAACTTTTGCCCCTGCGCGCATAAGTGTTTATTTATCTGGCACCGGCTTCAATGCCTTTTGTTTTCAGCAGACTCGCGACGGTCACCGTCGGTTTCGCGCCCTTGGACAGCCAGTCACGAACACGGTCTTCCTTCAGGGTAATTTCTGCCGGATTTTTTTTCGGATCATAATTGCCTAATATTTCGAGAAATTTACCGTCACGGGGATATTCATTTTCAGCCGCGACAATTCGATAATAAGGTTTACCTTTCGCACCCATACGGGTCAGTCTAATTTTTACTGCCATCTATTTTTTTCAAGCCTCCTTCAGAGTATAATAACGTGGCGTATTTTTATCACAGTTTCCGGCATTTTAAAAGCGGAAATTCCGCATCAGGGATTTCATCCCGTCTTTTTGATTAAATTTTTTCATCATCTTACGAATTTCCGCGTAGTTTTTCAAAAGGCGGTTGACGTCCTGAACCGATGTACCGCTGCCCAGAGCGATTCTTTTTCTCCTCCGACCGTCGATAATCAGATAGTTATAACGCTCCTTTTTTGTCATGGAATCAATTATTGCTGATATTTTAACAAGTTCACCGTCATCAGGCTGCATGTCCTTGAGTGCCTTGTGCTTGCCCATTCCGGGAACCATCCCCAGGATACCCTTCAGAGTCCCCATTTTCTTGATCTGAGACAGCTGGTTTCGGAAATCCTCCAGAGAAAAATCGTTTTTACGAAGACTTTGCTCCATTTGACGGGCGGTTTTTTCATCCATGACCCCCTGGGCTTTTTCCACCAGCGACAAAATGTCACCCATCCCGAGTATGCGCGACGCCATTCTCTCGGGATGAAACACTTCCAGCGCGTCAAGTTTCTCGCCCACACCGACAAATTTCATCGGCTTGCCAACGACCGCCTTGAGAGACAGGGCGGCGCCGCCGCGCGCGTCACCATCCATCTTGGTCATGATGACGCCGTCGATACCGATCAGCTCATTGAACTTCATGCCGACATTGACCGCGTCCTGACCTGTCATCGCGTCCGCGACATAAAGGATTTCAGCCGGA
Source organism: Smithellaceae bacterium (assembly GCA_046484315.1). Lineage (GTDB taxonomy): Bacteria > Desulfobacterota > Syntrophia > Syntrophales > Smithellaceae > UBA8904. Next base: position 12,127 of record JAWOJC010000235.1, read on the forward strand.
TGAACTTTATCCCGGATACTGCGCAGCTCCTCCATCAGGACATCATCGATGTGCAGCCGGCCGGCCGTATCAATGAGAAGAACCTCGTAACCTTCCCTGCGCGCCTGCTCCGCCGCCTCGACACAAATTTCAACGGGATTCGTCAGCGATCCGTGATCAAAAACGCCGGCTTTAATCTGCCGACCCAGAACCGCCAACTGCTCAACGGCCGCCGGCCGATAAACGTCCGCCGAGACCAGATAAACTCTTTTTTCTTTGGACAGCAGCTTTGCCAGTTTGGCCGTCGTGGTGGTTTTACCGCAGCCCTGCAAACCCACCAGCATAATCGGGGCGGGAATCCGCGCGCCGAATTTGATATTGGCGCTTGTCCCGCCCATGAGTTCAACCAGTCGGTCATGAACGATTTTCACCACCTGCTGGCCCGGCGTGATGCTGTCGAGGACTTCTTTTCCAACAGCCCTGACGCGGACGTCGTCAATGAAATCTTTGACGACTTTGAAATTCACATCCGCTTCCAGAAGCGCCATGCGTATTTCCTTGAGCGCGGCATTCACGCTCTCCTCATTGAGCAGCCCCCGACCTTTGAGCTTCTTAAAGATCCCGTCTAATTTTTCTGCAAGTGATTCAAACATACAGCAACAACCCTGTTTTCTTTTTTAATTGGCATCCACGCGCCGGATGATGCACTTTGTGTTAACCTTTTTGGATATCTTATCGGCGGCGACCTGTGCTTTGGCCTGTGTTTCGAATCCCGATACGACAATGCGATACCATGTGCCTTTTCCCCGAATATCCGCCTGAATCACGCGTGAAGCGTACCCCATGCCCGCCACGGTTTTGTGAACCTGGAAAGCCCTGTTTTTATCTTTGAAGGACGCAACGTGAACGATAAAGACAGGCCCTGAAACACCCTGCTTTGGAACCGTTTCTTTTGCAGGCTTTTTCGCTACTGCCTGTTCTGGCGGTTTTTGCGCCGGCAGATTCGCTTTGTTCGCCTGCGGCTCAACCACTGCCTGTTTGGCTGCGACAGGCGGCAAGGCGGACGTTGCCTCGGGCACATCCGGCAGAAAACCTTCTTCCGGCTTTTTTACGGCAGCCGGCATTGCGTCCGGCGTCGCGGATTTACCGTCCGTCACCGCATCATTATATTGTGCAAGATCAAGCGCCTCATTCGCACCGGTCGCCCCCCTGTCTTCAGCGGCGGGTATCCGGCTTACTCCGGCCGGTTTCCAAAACAAAGACAACAGCCTTTTCGGCATCGAGGAAATTTTTTCCGGCTGCGTTTCGATGTCTTTCCCCACATGGACACCGATGATGAAAAACACGCACAAAAGAACCGCCATGCCGGCAATGGTCAGCACCAGACCGGCACGACCCAATTTCAACTCGAATTTTTTAGTGTTTCCAGGCGCCATGACTCACCATGATTGTTCATTCTTCTTGATTTCAACGAATTCATTCATGATGCCCGCCACAACAAGACTACATCTTTTCCGGCGCCGTCACACCCAGAATCGCAAGCGCGTTGGCCAGAACGACGCGCACCGCTTCCATCAGCACCAACCGGGCCGAAGTCAAACCGGCATTTTCCGTGATCACCTTATTTTTATTATAGTAACTGTGCAGAAGCGCCGCGAGATCGTTTAAATAAAACGTGATCCTGTGAACCTCAAGGGACTGCGCCGCGCCTTCGAGCATCTCCGGATAACGCGCCATCATTTTCATGAGCGTTTTTTCTTCCGGCAGGTCCAAAAGATCCGCGTCAACCAGCCGGTAATCCGGCATCGCAATACCGCGTTCGGCCGCCATGCGGAAAATACTGCAAATCCTCGCGTGGGCATACTGGACATAATACACAGGATTTTCATTGGACTGCTTTTTGGCCACTTCCAGATCAAAATCCAGATGAGAGTCTGATCGCCGCATCAGGAAATTATACCGGGCCGCATCCCTGCCCACTTCATCGAGCACTTCGCGCAGCGTGACAAACTCACCGGAACGTGTGGACATGGCCACCGGCTCGCCCGCGCGCAGCAGATTCACCAGTTGCACCAAAATGATCTTGAGGTCATCCCTGTTATGCCCCAGGGCTTCAATTGCCGCCCAGAGGCGCGGCATGTAGCCGTGATGGTCTGCACCCCAGATATCGATCAAGATATCAAAGTCACGGGAAAATTTGTTTTTATGATAGGCAATATCGGCGGCAAAGTAGGTCGGCTCGCCGTTTTTACGGATGACGACGCGGTCTTTTTCATCGCCGAAATCCGTGGTTTTAAACCACAGCGTCTCGCCGTCTGAATAGATAAACCCCTTTGACTGCAAATCGGCCAGCAAAGTGGCTACGCCATCGTTCTTATACAAGTCCTTCTCGCTGAAATAGCAATCGAAGGTCACACCGAAATCCTGCAAATCCCGTTTGATTTCTTCGAGGATGACACCGCCGGCTGCGGCATTGAAATGTTGAATGGTTTCTTCTTCAGCGGCCGTCAGGTAGCGATCACCCTCCTTTTGAACAATGTCCGCGGCAATGTCTTTGATATAATCGCCGCGATAGCAGTTTTCGGGAAACTCAATTTTTTCGCCCAAGCACGCCCGATAGCGGAACAAAACGGACTTTCCCAGATTGTTCATCTGGTTGCCCGCGTCATTGATGTAATATTCTTTGGAGACATTAAAACCGGCGCAGCGCAAAAGATTCGACACAACATCGCCCACCACCGCACCGCGCGCGTGCCCGATATGCAGCGGCCCTGTGGGATTGGCGCTGACAAATTCCACCTGCACCTTTTTCCCCGCGCCGGTTTGCAGGCAACCGAATTTCCCCCCGTTTTCGAGAACGGTTTTCGGAATCTGCCGCCAGAGCTTGTCGGAAATAAAAAAATTAATGAAGCCGGGGCCGGCAATTTGCGTTTGTGCGACCATACCTTCGGGATCGGAAAGATTCTGCGCAATCAGTTCGGCGATTTTACGGGGATTTTGCCTGGCCTGCGAAGCCAGGATCATGGCTGCGTTGGTGGCGTAATCGCCGTGTTCGGCATTGGCGGGCACCTCCACTTCAATGCGGGGAATATCCACAGGCGGCAACAGGTTTTTTTCAACACATGCGTGTACAGCGTTCTGAATTAACTGAATCAATCGTTGTTTCATCAAAAATACGTCAAGCCCTTTCCATAAAAAAATGACAAGCGGCTTTTACCATTTGCCGCTTGTCATAGCAAGTTGAACTATTTGTTTTTGAAAAACTTCATGTTATTCGACGAGCATATCCCGCCAGAACAGCAGGTTTGTCCTGTTCAGATCGGCAATTGGGGGCGTCGGTTGTTTCTTAGTATGCCCTTCTCCCTCCTCGGTGGAACTGGTG
>JAWOJC010000263.1:0-11934 GCA_046484315.1 Smithellaceae bacterium
CGGAAACGGGATCGTTTTGCCAGGGCGTAAGGCGGTATTCATGTGCGTTTTCGCTCCATGTGGCGGCTGAGCCGCTCTCTGAGATGATGGTGCCGAAGTGGGGACTTGCGATCACATTGGCCCATGGCAGCGGCGTTTTATTGCGACTGTCTGTAACGATCACGTATTCGCGTCCATCGGGTGTAAAGCCGCCGAGACCGTTTGCAAGCTGCAAAACGGGGATGGACGGGGTTTCGTCTTCGTATTTCGTATATCTTGATCTGGCCGGTTTCAGTCGCGGCATGGGGGGGAAGGCTTTTTCGCGGCGTATGAGTTGCTTTTCCAACGTGCCGAGACTGTCCTTAATAATGACGCGCGAAACGGTTTGCAGTAAAATACGGTCCTCCGAGGAGATCTGATCGCCGGGTCTCACAAAGATGCCGCCCGGTCTGTCCATGACCCGCGTTTCCATACTGGTGGCAATCAACCCTACGATTTGATCATGCAGTGTCTGCCGGTAGGTGGCATCGTCCTCATTCCAGATGACGAGATCGACGGCTAGACCTTTTAACCGCCAGTAGGCGTGCGCCTGCTGCATTTGGCGAACCAGATCGATATTGGCATGGTCGGCAATCTGTAGAAGCACGATGGGAATATCTCCGGAAATGGCGTATCCCCAAAGACCGGATTGGCCGCGCCGGTTTTTGATGATGACCTTCGGATCAACCCGCAGCATGGCGCCGGCAAAAATGATGTGACCGGCCATTTGCGCGTACAGCTGTGCGTCGGACTCCGTGGCATTGATCTGCCTGAGCACGACCTGGCTGTGGGTCCAGGCCAGGTTAAAAACGCGGTCGGCCAGGCGCCGGTCAGCATATCTTTCAACAAGAGCCATCGCTTTCTCACGCGTATCACCCATGCCGTGGACAATGTCCAGTGTTGCCGATTCGCCCGGCGCAAGCGAGATCCGATGACGGATAGAGACAATTGGATCGAGCACGGAACCTTCTGAATTGGAAAGGGCCTGTGACACAGGCTCCATGGCCTGTGGGCGGGAAAGGGCATTGACGCGGCCGGCAAACTTTAAACGATCCGTTTCATAGGAAACTTTGCCTGTTGCTCCGCCGTGTCGGGACATGAGATGAAAGCTCCAGAAAGTCGGTTCTTCCTTTGAACGCGGTCGGCGTGTGCAGAGGATGGCATGGCGTTCGCGCAGAATTTCCGTCTGAACAAACAGGTTGGAAAAGGCCGGGTGGATCTCGTCGGCGGCCTGCGGCGCGATCACGATTTCCGCATAGCTGGTGACGTCCAGATCGCGCCGCTTTCGTGATCGGTTGGTGATGCGGATGCGCCGGATCTCGATATCGTCCTCCGGCGACACGGCAATCTGCGTGTAGGTATTGATTTCATCATCGCGTCTGCGAAATTCGACTTTCGCGTCGGAAAAAATCGCCTCGTACCGATCCGGCTTTTTAAGGGTCGGCAGATAGGTATTCGACCAGAATGCGCCGGTGGAAATATCCCGGATATAACAGAACATACCCCATCCGTCTCGTGTCGTGTCTTCCCGCCAGCGTGTCACCGCCAGATCGTTCCAACGGCTGTATCCGCCGCCGGCCTGCGTCACCATGACATGATACCGGCCATTGGACAGGAGCTGCACTTCCGGCGCGGGTGTGTCGGGGGTTTTGAAACTTCTGGGCGGAATCTTTTGCTGGTTTCCTTCCTTGCGGATATTGATATCTTCAGTGATCTGTTTGTAATAGGAGACGGCTTTGGGTATCCGTTCCTGAAGCAACAGTGCGGCCGACTGAAACATCGGTTCGGATTCGAAACGCCTTTGCATCGGGCGGTTCAGTAAAAGATAAGCGATCGACAGCAGCGTCATACCCTGATGATGCGCCATGAAGGAGCGCACGATGACCCTGGATTGACCGGCGGGTACGCGCACCGGTGTGAAGTCCATAGCCTCGTAAAAGCCATAGGCGCCCATCATGCCTTCCGCCTCCAGGCGCTGGAGATTCAGACAGGCATCCCGGGGGGTGACCATCAGCGCCAGGGCGGTTGCATAGGGCGCAATCACCAGATCGTCGGCCAGACCGCGCTTGAGGCCGAGACCCGGAACGCCGAAGGCGCGGTATTGATAGTTTAAGTGAACGTCCGCGGTGCTGTAGCCGGATTCCGAAACACCCCATGGCACGCCGCGTTTTCTGCCGTATTCAATTTGTCTTCTGACCGACGCCTTGTAGGTTTGATCCAGCAGTGTGTTTTCATAATTCGGCATGACCAGGAGAGGCATCAGATATTCAAACATGGAGCCGTCCCAGGCCAGCAGCACCGGTTCTCCCCCCGGGTTTGTCAGCATGCGGCCCAGGGCAAACCAGCTTTCCTGAGGCAATTGCCCCTGCGCTATGGCGACAAAGCAGCACAGTCTGGCCTCTGAAGCCAGAAGATCATAGAAGCTGCTGTCCCTGCGACGTTCACCGACACTGAAGCCGATGGACAACAACTGACGCCCTTTGTCATAAAGGAAGCTGAAGTCCATGACGGCAAGATCTCCGGCCCTTTTTATCAGGAAATGAAGGACGGAAAGCCTTTCTTTGGCCTGTCGGCTTCCTTCCAACACACTTTGGTGAAAAGCATTCGCCCAGGCTTGTTCCGCAGCGGTTGACGGCACCGAAAGCATCGTGTCTAAGGTATTTTGGCAATGGACGGAAAGGTCTGCGGCGTCCCGTAATGTGGGGATGCCGATCCCTTCCAGCATACGGTGAGCCCTGCCGGATGGCGTCTCCAGCGCGGCCCACGGACACAGCGCGATCAGCTCATCTTGTGCTTCCCGGCATTGACGGATGAGGGTTTGCGTCCATAGCCAGCAATGGTTTGCGGGGCTTTCTTCAACGGCTGAAGACAAAGACATCGCAGATCGGGTCGTTTCTTGGAGGGATGCCCACAGGTCGACCGCCGTCATCGCTTCGAAAGAAGCGGATGCAGGGAGGTTATTTTTAAATTTAGCTACATCACTTTTTAATGGGTTGTCCGCGATATCCATCAGGACGTTGCAGGTATCGATAATGCCTTCAAGGAAGCGTTGTGAAAGAAGCTTCTGGTCAGGCAGATCCAGCAGGCCCCATTTCAATGTGATCAGATGGCCGCAGAGATTGCCACTGTCCACAGTGGAGATGTAGTGGGGGGGAAGTGTTTTTAAGGTTTGCGTGTCATACCAGTTGTAAAAGTGTCCTCGGTAACGATCCAGTTTGTCCATGGTTCCGAGCGTGTTTGCGGTGCGCCGGATGAATTCGCCCTGCAGAATAAACCCGAAATCATAGGCTGATAAATTGGCCAGCAGCGCCAGTCCCATATTGGTCGGGGAAGTGCGGTGCGCAATGACGCCGCCGGGATGTTCCTGAAAGTTGTCGGGTGGAAGCCAGTGATCGCCGGAACCGACAAAAGTTTCAAAAAATGACCAGGTTCTGCGAGCCGATTTGCGAAGAAAACTGATCTGTTCGTCCATGAGCGAGATGCCCATTTTTAAAAGGGGACGGCCCGTCCACCAGGTGATGGCGGGCGAGGCGAACCACAAGATCAGCACGGGCAGGGCAACCCAAAGCGCCTCCGGTCGAAATAATGAAAGATAAGCTGTCACCGAGACGGACACCAACGGAGCCATCCACATGGTCCGGTATGATTCGGAGAAGTCGTTTTGAGCTAAATGAACATGATTGCTGAAAGGATTCCATTCCAACAGACGTTTGTGCGTTATGAGCATGCGGACGCTTGTGCGTAAAACGGCATCCAACGCGTAAAAGGCTTCATAAGGCAGGCAGGCCAATGTAAAAAGATTCTGGAGAAGATGGCGCTGTCCCTGATGAAGGATATTGTGTGCGTGGTCTTTGAAAAGGACGTCTCCCGGTTTGCGGAACATCTCCAGGGTGAGGGCGAATGCGGAGGGCATCAGCAAAATGCCCACAACCAGCAATGTCCAGAACCAGCCAGGCGACAGGATCGTCCAACCGGCGATCAGCAGAATCGACAAAGAAGCCGGGACAAGGCTGCGGCGGAGATTGTCCAGTATTTTCCATTGTGAGAGAGTCGATATTTCATTATTCCTGCGTCCCTGGCCAAACCAGGGAACAGTTGAACGCAACCAGCCTGCGATCTGCCAGTCACCGCGAATCCAGCGATGCCTGCGGCTCACATCCGTCGCGTAACGCGCTGGATATGATTCATAAAGCTCCACGTCGGAAATAAGTCCGGCTCGCGCGTGACAACCCTCAATAAGATCATGGCTGAGTATGCGGTTTTCAGGAAGGCGCTCGTGAAGCACTTTTTCAAAAGCGTCGATGTCGTATATGCCCTTGCCGACGAAGGACCCCTCGCCAAAAACATCCTGATAAATATCTGAGACCATGCGCGTGTAGGGATCAATACCTGTCTCGCCGCCCCATAACCATGAATAGCGGGTTTGGGCTTCGCCCGACAGGCTCTCCGTCAGGCGCGGTTGCAGGATACCGTAGCCGGCCGTGATAATGTTTCTGGATTCATCCAGCCGGGGTCGGTTCAGCGGATGGGCCAGTGTTCCGATAAACTTTTGCGCGGCATCGCGGGGCAATTGCGTGTCCGTATCCAGTGTGATGATATATTTCACATTGGACAGTATCTCCCTGGCCCCGACGACCTTCGAGAAGCAATCCTTCGCACCGCCGCGTAGAAAAGCGTTCAACTCGGCTAATTTACCGCGTTTGCGTTCATAACCCATCCAGAGCTGATCGTGGGGATTCCACCGCCTGGGCCGATGAAACAAAAAGAATTTTCCGCCTTTAACCCCGCGGTATTTGTCATGGAGGTCCTTAATACCTTTTTCGGCCAGTCGCAAAAGCATGTCGTCTTCCGGCATGTTTTCACTCGCCGCGTCACAAAAATCCGTCAGGAGCCCGAAATGAAGGTTGTTATCACGGTTTGTCAAAAAGCGTATTTCGAGCGATTCGATCAAGCTCTCCACGCTTTGGGCATCGCTGAGCATGGATGGGATGACTACCAGTGTGCTTTCCTCCGGTGGGATTTCCCGCGAAAAGTCCATTCGCGCAAGGAGACGCGGCTGTGCCAGTAGAGTGGCCAGCCAGTTGGTGAGCGCCACCCCCAGGGAGCTTGTGCAAATCACTAAAACCAACGTCATCGGCAGCAGAACCCCGATGGACAAGCCGTCCGCGTGAAGCCTGCTCAACAGATACCCCGCCAGAGACAACGTGATCCCGAGGATGCCGCCAAGATAAAGCAGAAGTGGGAAGCGGCAGATCCATCGCTTAGAAAGATCATAAAAGGGAAGGCGTATCTGTGCGTTTTTTTCAAGTTGTGTAAGGCCTTTGTCAATTAGGTAGAATCCGACATGGTGACTGCGGTCATCGCCGCCTTTTTGCGCCCGGGCCTCACGGGCCATATCAATAGCGATACGCGCGACGTCCCGTTCGAATATCGAAGAATTTTTAGCGATCTTTTCCACGACATGGCGATAATGGTCGCGTGTGACAAAGTCCATACGGATATAAACGTCGGCCGGATCTTCTCTGAGCACTTTTTCGACCACGCTCAGGGTTTCGACAAATTCACGCCAGTCCATCGTTGTGAGGAAACGAAGCGAACCGATACTGTTGCTGACAGAGGCCTGGTCGGCGGCCAGCTGCTGATTGCCGGAAGTGATGAGTTTTTCAATATTAAGATGCGATTCAGATAACCGTTGTTCAATCCAACTGAGCGGCAGAGCCAGCGCCGGACTTTTCCCCTGCAGGCGTCTCGAGAATTCCGCGACAAACGATGCGGAAAGCGCAGGATCGGAACGGGCCATATCCGCGATCAAGAGCACCAGATTTTTTGGATCCCGCTTCGCGATATCCACCATCTGATCCGCCCAGTCATTGGCGTTTACACGGTCGGCAATATCAACCATGATGCGTGTGCCGACACGCCTCAGATTTTCAATCAGCGCCAGACGCAGCATGATCGGGATGGCCCACAACTCACCTAGTTTCAGATAGGAAACAGACTGGTAGGAGGTCAGAAAGCTTACCAGATTTTCCAGATCCACCCTGCCGTCTCCATGCGAGATGATCTCACGGGCAATATCGTAGACCCTGGGCAGGCCGACGGATGGTCCATTGACTATCCAGGGAAGTCCCCGGCTGTATCCCCGCGACAGGTGGCGTTTGGCCGTTCGGACATTATCTTCGATAAGATAAAAGTTATCCAGCAGCCATTCCTCCGCCGGCGCGATTGGTCTGTTTTGCGTGACCACAGAGGTTAGTTGTCTGATGGTTTCAATCAGAACGATTTCATTTTCGTGGAGACGTCCCAGCAACCTCTCGGCGGCTTTCTTATCGGTGAGTTGATGCGCAGCCGCGAGAATTTTTCCATGCTGCTTCATCTGCTCGGCGCTGAGCAGTTCCGATCTGAGAGGGGATTCGGCGCGGATATGTTTTTTCCTGAATCCTTTTTTCGAAAGGATATTTTTCATTTTTAAAAGAAGATCGGATGCCGTCTTGTAGATCAGATTCAATGTACTTCTCCTTGTTCAATAGCAGATGCGGCTGCAAGATTGCGGTTAAACGCTTTATAGGTATGTGTTGGTTTAGAGGATGGACCGTTTGCCGTTATACCGCTCTGTATCGTAATATTTTTCCACGTCGATGAGATTCAGGTGATCGGTAACGTCTTTCATGGGGACGGACGTGATTCCGCCATGACGATAGCTCACCATTCTTCCGAAATCCTCATTGACGATCATATCCACGGCCGCGATGCCGAACCATCTGGCCATGAGACGGTCGCGCGCAGAGGGTGAGCCGCCACGCTGCAGGTGGCTCAGGGTGACGTAGCGGGTGGCAAATCCTGTTTTTTCCTCAATTTGTCGTGTGATGTAAGCGGCGATGCCGCCAAGCGATCGGTGACCGAAATCATCAATCTTGTCGTCCCGGCAGAATTCTTCACAGGCCTTCATGGTCGCGCCTTCAGAAACGACAATAATGCTGTATTGCACCTCACGTCCCCGACGCTCGTTGAGAAGCGTGCACACATGGTCCATGTCAAAGGGGACTTCCGGAATCAAAATAATGTAGGCGCCGCTGCACTCGCCGCCGTGAAGGGCAAGCCAGCCCGCGTGCCGGCCCATGGTTTCCACAACGAAAATGCGGCTATGTGAACCGGCTGTCGTTCTGAGGCGGTCGATTTCTTCCATAATGATGTTCACCGCTGAATCAAAGCCCAGCGAGTAATCGGTGCCGACCAGATCACCGTCAATCGTCTTGGGAATGCCGACGGTTTTAATCCCTCTGCGATGGAGCTTGGAGGCCACGCCCAGGGTATCTTCACCGCCGATGGCTACGATGACGTCAATGCCCAGTTTGCTGATATTTTCCATGACCCTGGCAGATGTGTCTTTTTGTGGATTGAAGGGATTGGTCCGGGATGTTCCCAGATTGGTTCCGCCATACCGGTCCCATGTGCGCACGATTTCCTCATCCAGTTTCATGGTGTGTTGAACGAGACTTTGCCTATCGTCCGGATTGACTTCCACAAGGCCTTTCCACCCCTCGCGGATGCCGACAACCTCGAACCGGATGGCGCGTTCTTTTTCACAAATAGGGTCCAGCGCCGATTTGGTGACCCATTTGATAGCGCCGTTTAAGCCCGGGCAATCACCGCCGCCAGTCAAGATAGCAATTTTCATGGTCCGTTCCTCCCGACGTGTAAGGTTGACACCGTGCTACAATCAACGGGTGATTGCCGGCTTAAAGACTTATTCGATCTTATAGAAAGGTTGTTGAATATTTACGGGTCGACGCAACTCGGTCTTTAAAGGATCTTTACAATGCGTGTGCGATTTCCGGATTCAATTTCAAATGTCGGTGGCGTATGCGTATGGAGATATATGCGATATTTGGATGTAATATTACATGATTCATAGGATTTTGCAACTGGAGAGATGTGGGAGGAATAAAAAAAGCCCGTTTCTAAAGAAACGGACTTTTTTGTTTTGGCTCCCCAGCGCGGACTCGAACCACGGACATGCTGGTTAACAGCCAGCCGCTCTACCGACTGAGCTACTGGGGAACATTTTTTTACAAGAACAGAATTTCTCTTTTTTCTGCCGGTTACGAAGGAAAAATTCAGCGGCTACATAATACAAGACGAAGAAGATGTCAACAATTTCAATTCAAATATTTCAACATTTTATCGAAAAGCTTTTTTCTGCCGGTCGCTTTGAGTCAAAAAGATCTAACAATCACTAAACATTGTTTTTTTTGCTTCATCATTGTCTTGCCTCAGAATCCGGGATGCGATATAAACGCATATCTTAACTTTGGGATTTTCAATGAGCAAAAAATCCGGTTCACAGATGAAATTGAAAAAAGACGTATTGGAACAAAGCCTTTGTACGGGCTGCGGGGCTTGCGTCGGTCTTTGTCCGTATCAGATCATCTACCGAGGCAGGACGGTTCAGCTCTTTGATTGTGATTTGCAAGACGGCAAATGTTACGCGTTTTGCCCACGGACGCCCGCTAACTACAATGAAATACGGAAAAGTCTTTTTAATGTTGATGAGATGACACTCGAGATCGGTCCGGTGAGCGGCTATTATTTGTCGAGGGCGACCGACCCTGAGCTGCGGGCAAAAGCCCAGCATGGCGGAACCGTGACGGCGCTTCTGGAGCTTGCCATGGCAGAAGAAATCATTGATTCCGCCCTTGTTTCCGGTCAAAACGACTTATTGGAGCAGGAAGGCCGTTTGGTCGAAACTATCGGCGCTTTGCGCAAATATGCTAAAAGTAAATTTACCGTCTCTCCGACGGTTGCCGCCTTTAACCGTCTTTTGACCGACCCTCCCAGGAAAGTCGGTCTTGTAGCGACGCCGTGCCAGGCGACCGCGCTGGCCAGAATTAAAACAGCGAAGCTGTCCGGCGATGCCAGGGCCGCATCGCCGGCCCTGATCATCGGGCTTTTGTGCGGTTGGACCCTGGCGATGGAAAAGTTTCAAAACCTGCTCAAAACGTATCAGATTCCCATTGAGGCGCTATGCGGTATGGACATTCCGCCCGGGAAAAATGTTTTAGAGCTTCAAACAGACCGGGTCGTGGTGTCCGTGCCCATGGCGGAGGTGGACGCCTGTGTGCGCACGGCCTGCCGTTATTGCATCGACTCTACAGCGGAGTTTGCTGATCTGTCCGTCGGGGCGGCACGTTTCGGAAGTGATTTTGAAGAAATGCGCGGCTGGAACCAGGTCATTGTGCGCAGCAGAAGGGGCCATGATTTAATCGAGCTGGCGCGGGAAAAAGGCGTGCTGGAAATTCGCGAAGCGCCAACCAACGCCCTGCGGGAGCTCAAAAAGGCGGCTGCGGATAAAAAGCGCAAAGCCCTCAAAGCCATTGTGGAAAAAAGCGGGTCGGTCAATCGTCTTTTGTATCTTTCCGGCGATGATCCCGTTGTGAAAAAATATTTAGACCGTGGACAGAAAAGAAAAGGTTCATCATGACCAAATTGTTGTCATCAGCCAATAAGAAAGTTTTATTTCTGGGTAATGAAGCCATTGCGCGTGGCGCACTGGAGGCGGGTGTGTCGGTGGCCACCGGCTATCCGGGAACACCGTCGTCTGAAATCATTGAATCTCTGGCGTCCGTGGCCCATGAGAGAAAGCTGTATGTGGAGTGGTCGGTCAACGAAAAAGTGGCCCTGGAAGTGGCGGCGGCGGCATCCTTTGCGGGCCTGCGTTCCATGGCCGTGATGAAACAAAACGGCGTGAATGTGGCTTCGGACTTTCTGCTGCATTTGACCGCGTCCGGTACGCGAGGGGGGCTTGTGCTGGTATCCTGCGAAGATCCCGGAGCGCTCTCCAGTGTCAATGAAGGAGAGTCCCGATACTTTGCCAGAATGCTGGAGATGCCGCTTCTGGAACCGTCCGACTTTCAGGAAGCCAAAGATCTGACGAAGTGGGCGTTTGAGCTGTCGGAGCAAATCGGCAATGTCGTGATGCTGCGTTCGGTCACACGCATGTCGCATGCGAGCGGCAACGTCGTTTGCGGCAAACTGCCGACGGGAACACGCAAGGCGCGTTTTGACTATGATGGTCCCGTGATGGATTCGAAAACCGGCCCGATAATCAGCACGCCGGTGGTAGCCAAACACCGCCTTCATCAGGAAAAACTCAAGGTGGTTGAGTCTTTCTTCGAAAAAAGTCCCTTTAACCGGTATGTCGGCCCCGACCGCCCTGAATTGCTGATCATTACCGGCAGCGCTTGTTTTCTCTACGCCCTGGAAGCCATAGAGATGCTCGGCCTGCATAAGAGAGTCGGCGTCCTCAAGCTTTCAACAACCTGGCCGCTGCCGCCCAAACTCCTTGAAAATAATCTGCGCAAAACAAAGAAAATTCTGATTGTGGAAGAAGTCATGCCGTTTCTCGAAGAAAACGTGAAGGTGCTGGCCACGGGCATGACGAGTCGGATCGGCGACAAAACATTTTTCGGCAAGTACGACGGCACGCTACCATCCGCGGGCGAACTCAATCCGGACATCGTCGCCCGGGCGCTGTGCGACATTCTAAAAGTGAAGCGCAAAGGCCTTCCTGCCTCGTATGTCGCGGAAGTGAAAAAAACTGCGGCGATGCTTGCGCCGCGCGAGCAGACGTTTTGCGCCGGTTGCCCGCATCGTGCGTCATTCTGGAATATTCATCACGCCATCGCGCTCGACGGCCGCAAGGGGTTTGTCTGCGGCGATATCGGCTGTTATTCGATGGCGGCCCTGTCGCCTGCGACCGGTTACCATACGATGCCCACGCTTCATGCCATGGGATCCGGCACAGGACTGGCCAGCGGTTTTGCTAAATTGACGTCATTCGGGCTGGATAAACCGATTCTGACGGTCTGCGGCGATTCGACGTTTTATCATGCTGTGATTCCGGCACTCATCAACGCGCAGCACAACCGCGCGGACATCACCTTTATCGTGTTGGACAACGCAGGCACGGCCATGACGGGCTTTCAGCCGCATCCCGGTCTAGCGCTGAGTGCTTTAAAGGAAACGGTTCCCGCTGTGGACATTGCCGCGATCTGCACCGCCATCGGAGCGAAAGTGGCGGTAAGCGATCCGTTTGATCTCGAAACGACCGGTAGAATACTGACGGATTATCTGGCCGAAAAAGGGTCGGTCAAGGTGCTGATTTTGCGACAGGCCTGTGCGCTCAGTCCCGAGAAAAAGGGAAAGAAAAAATTCGAGATGCAGGTGGATGAATCACTTTGTGTGGGTGAGGCCTGTGGTTGCAATCGCCTGTGCACGAGGATTTTCCGTTGCCCGGGCCTGACCTGGGACCGGATAAAGAAGAAGGCGGTCATTGACGAAGTCATTTGCGCGGGCTGCGGCGTCTGCGCGTCGATTTGCCCGCAGCATGCGATTGTTCCATCCAAGGGGTGAAAAATGCAGGTAAAATTACAAAAAGTCACGCAAAACGTGATTCTTACCGGTGTTGGAGGGCAGGGCAACGTCATGGCATCGCGTGTTCTGGCCGGGATGCTGGTGGATGCGGGCTATGTGGTGACCATCGGTGAGACGTTTGGCATGTCACAGCGAGGCGGATCGGTCATGAGTCATCTGCGCATTTCCACCGATTTTGTAAAAAGTCCACAGATTCCGCAAGGCTGTGCGGATGTGATCGTGGGACTTGAACCCCTTGAAACACTACGCGTCCTGACGGTGTACGGCAATCCGCGGGTGCGGGTATTATCCAACGTGCGTCCCGTGTATCCCATCGGTGTGATTACCGGCGAGACGTTCTATCCTTCAAAGGATGCCATTTTGCTTCAGTTTGAACGTTTATCGGCGCAGGCCTGGATGATCGACGCCACGTCTGTCGGCCTGGCGCTGGGAAATCCCGTCTTGAGCAATATCGTGATGATCGGGGCGCTTGCCAAGACACGC
>JAWOJC010000153.1:0-4138 GCA_046484315.1 Smithellaceae bacterium
ACGATAGGTGCTGCACACAAACGGGAATCGAGGATCACAGCTCGCGACGCCGGAATACAAATCCATATCCGAACCGACACCTTCCTTGTCAAAACGTTTGATGGCCGGATTGTTCTTCTGCGGCGACATCAGATTGGCTTCTATCGGGCATTCGAGCGGTTCGTAATGCTCAGGGAAGGGACCGTCAGCCAAACCGGGTCCGTAGAGACTTGCCACACCATCGGGCTTCATGATGAAAGGCGGACGACCGGCACCGGGATTGCCGGCACCATCCGGAACGTCACCCGTCCATTTTTCGCCGTTCCATTTGATAACAGCCCGGGACGGATCCCAGGGATTACCGTTAGGATCAACAGATGCGCCATTGTAGATGATACGGCGGTTAACCGGCCACGTCCAGGCCCATTCAGGATACAGGCCCAATCCTGTCGCATCGGCTGTGCCGCGACGCATGGCCAGATTGCCTTTTTCACCAACAGAACCGCAATAGATCCAGCAACCGGATGACGTGGATCCGTCATTCTGCAGCCAGGCAAAGGAGGGAACCAGATCGCCTTTTTTGAATTCCTTGAATTCACCTTTTTTGGTCGGGTTCTCCACCTTCTTGTCCTGAAGGAAATAGCCATTGATTTCGGCTGCAACCTTGCGGGGATCATAATGGAAATGACCACCGACCTGCTTGCCGTAGGGCCAGGTCAACTTTGTAATGGCTTCCTTGTGCGGACCACCCTTTTTCTCATAGAGGTCTTTTACTTTGAGGAAGATTTCACTCATGATATCGCCATCCGGCATGGCTTCACCCACCGGTTCAACAGCCTTATAACGCCACTGCATCATGCGCCCGCTGTTGGCAATACTGCCTTCTTTTTCGATAGAGGCCGCACAGGGCAGCATGAAGACTTCCGTCTTGATGGCCGTCGGATCCATGCCGGGACCGCGCCAGAAGGAACCGGTTTCGTTGTCAAACAGGTTGACATTGACCATCCAGTCGAGCTTGGCCATCGCCTGACGAACCTTGTTGGAGTGAGCGCCACTACAAGCGGGATTCATACCCCAGGCGAAGAAACCGGTAAATTTTTCTTTGTACATTTGATCAAAGAGCATCAACCAGGAGTAGTTGGCACCGTCATCAATTTTCGGCATCAACTTATAGGCATCTTCGATACTGACGTTTGTCCCATACATGGATGTAAGCAAACTGGCCGAGTATTTTGAGAAGTTTTTCCACCAGTTGAGGGAATTGGCCTCTTTTGTTTTCGGCGTCTTCGCTTCATTGTATGCTGCAAGCGTAGGAAGCGATGCCGTAGGCGTTCCCAGATAACCGGGCAAAATATGGAACAAAAGCGCGTGGTCGGTAGACCCCTGTACATTGGACTCTCCACGCATAGCTGCAACACCGCCGCCGGCAATACCCATGTTGCCCAAAAGCAACTGAATCATCGCCATGGCGCGAATGTTCTGCACGCCCACGGTATGCTGGGTCCAGCCCATCGCGTAGAGTTCAACACCTGCGCGGTTTGGCTTGCCGGTTGAACCGTAGAGTTTGTAAACTTCAACCAGTTTATCCTCGGGGGTGCCGGTAATGCGGGAAACAACGTCCGTCGTGTATCGTGAATAGTGTTTTTTCATGAGCTGGAAAACGCAATTCGGATGACGAAGCGTCTTGTCTTTCAGAATCACACCATCAGCGCCGGTTTGATAAGCCCAAGTGCTCTTTTCATACTTGCCGTCCGTCAGACCGGAAAACACGCCCTTATTCTCACCGGGCATCTTCAGGGCCGGATTGACGAGGAAGCTGGCATTGGTGTAATTGACGACATACTCTTCAAAATACAATTTGTTGTCGAGAATATATTTGATCATGCCGCCCAGGAAAGCAATATCCGTCCCTGAACGAAGCGGCGCGTAGAGGTGCGCTTTTGCCGCCGATTGTGTGAAGCGCGGGTCAACACAGATAATCTTCGCGCCGCGCTTATCTACGGCTTCCTGAATCCACTTAAAAGAAACAGGGTGATTGGAAGCGGGATTGCTTCCCATAATCAGGATTACATCACTGTTTTTGAAATCGACCCAGTGATTGGTCATTGCGCCGCGTCCGAACGACTCTGCCAGAGCCGCTACAGTTGGACTGTGTCAGATACGGGCCTGATGTTCGATATAGACAAGGCCCAACCCCCTTAAGAATTTTTGGTATGTAAAACATTCTTCCAGGTCCATTGCTGCGGAACCGACAGACGCAATACCTTCCGTGCGGTTAACGATTTGACCTTTGCTGTTGGTTGTTTTGAAACTGGCATCACGGCTTTTTTTGACGTTTTCCGCAATCTTTTCCAAGGCCCATTCCCAGTCCACCTCTTTCCATTCGGTGGCAAAAGGCGCACGGTACAGCGGCTTGCCCAAGCGATTCTCATTGACGGCCATCTGATAGATCGAACCGCCTTTGCTGCAAAGAGAACCCTTATTGATGGGGCTATCCGGATCCCCCTCCGTGTTGACGACCTTGCCATCCCGCACGGACACGATGATGCTGCAACCAACGGAACAATAAGGACAAATCGTGGTGGTTTCTTTGGCGTACTTGATCTTCAGTTCCTTCGCGTGCGCGACTGCGGGTTTGAGACTGATCCCCAAACCGCTTACTGCCGCGACAGCTCCGGAAAGTTTCAAGAAACCTCTTCTGCTGACGTTCATGAATTCTTTCTCCTTTCCTCAGAATTTACATATGTTTTGCATGCCATCTTTGCTCTTTTTAATAAAAACCACGCATTATTTCTTACGGCAAGCGGAAGAAAAGCAAGGCCAAAGAACAAGACATAACAACCGAAAAATATCCCTTAAACTGCCCCTTCGCTATATATGCAATACCGCTAGTTGTCAACGCAAATATATGAGTTATTTCGCCCTATTATGCCATATGTGACATAAAAGAAAACCGCAGTTAGATCGGCATACTACAAAAAACAGCCTTGCGGATTCACGCTTGAATGACTTTTAGTCAATCGAAAAAAAAGTCGCAGTAATCAGATGAATATCAGGTAAGACACCGCATCGTAAACCATGACAAAATGAGCAGGAATCACGTCATGGTCCGATCACAAGAGTAAATTGACAAAGTGCAAGGAAGGTCGAAGCGCCAGCGTACCGCCGCCTTCGGAAATGACTTGCAAGACGCTGAGGGTGCAATCGGCGCATCGCGCCGTTTTTATTAAAAAAAACAATAATCCATGCCTGGACCGTCTGTTCTAACAGGCGGCTTACTCCTTATCGCGAATCAGCAATGTTCGGCAAACATCTTTAAACTCCTGATCGATTGAGGCTTCCTGAGCGCACCGGTAACATAACCGGGTTCGGAAATCAGAGGTCATACTTCCGCAACGCCGGCATTCGTCAACCGGCGAAGAATAAATGCATATCGACTCGAAAGGCTTTCCGACTTTTTCTCTTTCTCTGCTTATGGCTTTTTGTTCACAAATCAATTGGCAGATCCGGCAATCGATACAAAGCCCGCTGGTGAAATGATAGGCGCAAATGCCGTCCTTAATGATACGCTGCAGGGCGCCTGAAGGGCAAAAAAGAACGCAAAGACCGCAATGCACACATTGACTGTCTATGGCGATAGTTGGCCAATACGCAGGCGGAAAGCCTTCGATCATATTTTTTGAGTAGAGTTCTGCCAAGCGCTTCTGCCAATTTGGCAGACAGTGTCCGGGTCCGTTTAAAGCGCCGTACCGGGAAAAAGACGCATCATCGCCTTGCATTGCATCCGCCGGTTCCCTTCTTCCTGCCCTCACTAACGACAAAAACAGGTCCCTTCGTGAAGTTACTTTTAATCCGGCTTCCACCGCCTTTAGATTTTTCTTAACTTTGCTTTGGCCACTCTGGTAGGTCAAATTGAACAGGGGGGTATGTCCGGAGGCGATAAGCCATTCCGCTGCAGTCTCGATATTGTATTTCAAACGGGGAAGCGTTTTTGCGAGGGAGCATTGTTCACATTGATCCAGACGCAGTTCAATCTCCGTTTTCAGACCCGCTTCGTACCAGCACCCTCGCGTTACGATCCCCAGACAAGCCGGCAATTGAATAGCGCCCCTGTCCCGGTTTTTATCATCCAGATAGGGGTGCAAGTGCCGCCCGCAAA
>JAWOJC010000182.1:0-7046 GCA_046484315.1 Smithellaceae bacterium
CATAAAAGCAGACGCTGCGCGGATTCGTTTTTTTTAACTGCCAAAAAAGCCTCCCTTGAAACAGGTGTTTTGGATGAGGGCCGAAGGTTGACGCGCATTTTGTGCAGCGACCTCCGGTCTCCAGCCTGTCGCTTTCTATGTCATAAATGGGACATCTTGACAACATGACTTTTGGCTGGGCGTCAAGAGAAGCTCTTTATCCTCATTGGTGTTGTGAAAAGAAAATGACTATGGTAAATCAACGGTCTCTATTGTTTCTTAAAAAGGATTTTAGCATGCACGACATATTAAGAACCGTTCACGCGCACATGCCCTATCATTTGCTGCCGCAGTATCTGGACATGATTCTGGCGAAAAAAATAAATCCGGAGATTTATTTTAACCACGTTGTACTCGACGCGCTGGATAAAAAAGAATGTTTGATGACAGCCGGTAAGCTCCTGGATGCGGGTTTAAAAGTCACGTTTCACGCGCCGTTTGTCGATTTGCGCCCCGGCGCGCTCGATTCAAGTATCCGGCGGGCCAGTCTGAATCGCCTCCGGCAGGTGTTTGATCTGGCGCCGGTGTTTCATCCGTTGAAAATCGTCTGTCACCCGTGTTTTGACGAGCGTTACTATGTGGATTGCGACGATCTCTGGCTTCGGCAAAGCCATAAAACATGGTCCGACCTGATCGAGTCTGCCCGAAACGCCCGAACTCTCATCGCTCTGGAAAATGTCTACGAAAAAGAGCCGGCCATTTTGCGGCGCCTCTTCGAGATGCTTGATTCCGAATATGTCTGCTTTTGCTTCGATACAGGCCATTTTAATGCGTTTGCGCGAGCGCCGCTTGCAACCTGGATGGCCGAACTGGGGCCTTATATAGGGCATCTTCACCTGCACGACAATTTCGGGCAGTTCGATGAGCATCTTCCGGTTGGCGCCGCGACGTTTCCTTTCGAACAACTGTTTGCGGCTTTGCGGGAGATGTCGGCCAAACCGACCATCACGCTGGAGGCCCATCAACCGGATCACTTGTGGGCGTCCGTCGAAAGGATTCAGCAGTTGAATCTGTTGAAGGGAATTTTATAAACCGTCTTCGCGGAGAACCGGATGCTGCGTTATATTGCTAAAAGAATTTTATTTATGATTCCGCTTCTGCTGGGCATTACGATCATCTGTTTTTTTGTGATGCGCCTGGCGCCCGGATCTCCGACCGATCTGCAGACGCAGATGAACCCGAAAGCGTCGGCAGAGATGAAAGAACGGATGATGAGCCTCTATGAACTGGATAAGCCGATCCATGTTCAGTACTGGTCCTGGCTCAAGAAGATCAGCCGGGGCGATCTGGGGACTTCCTTTTCATCCGATCACCGGCCTGTTGCCGACAAGATTCTGGAACGCCTGCCCATCACGATCACCATTAATTTTCTTTCGCTGCTGATCATCATCGCCGTGGCGGTGCCGATTGGCGTCCTGTCCGCCGTTTATCAGGATTCCTGGTTTGATAAATTAACGGCGGTTCTGGTCTTTATCGGATTTGCCGTGCCGACCTTCTGGCTGGCGCTGCTGCTGATGATATTTTTCGGCATCCATTTGGGATGGCTGCCGATTTCCGGTCTGCGGTCCCTCAATTACGAGTATTTGAGCGCCTGGGCGCAGCTTCTCGATCTGGCCAAACATCTTGTTTTACCGGTATTCATTTCGGCGTTCGGCGGTCTGGCGGGGCTTTCACGCTACATGAGGGCCAACATGCTGGAAGTGATACGGCAGGACTATATTCTGACGGCGCGCGCGAAAGGCTTGAGCGAAAGGCAGGTCATTTTCAAACATGCCCTGCGCAACGCACTTTTGCCCGCGATCACGATTTTAGGCTTGTCCATTCCCGGTCT
Organism: Smithellaceae bacterium; assembly: GCA_046484315.1. GTDB lineage: Bacteria > Desulfobacterota > Syntrophia > Syntrophales > Smithellaceae > UBA8904. Next base: position 1,871 of record JAWOJC010000182.1, read on the forward strand.
GATCGGCGGCAGTGTGATTTTTGAGACAATCTTCGCGATTCCCGGGATGGGACAGTTGTTTTATATGTCGGTTATGGCCCGCGACTATCCGACCGTGATGGGCATTTTGCTCATTGGCGCGATTTTAACGCTGGCGGGCAATTTGATCGCAGATGTGTCCTATGCGATTGCCGACCCGAGGATAAGGATTTCGTGATGGTGTTCTTATGACATTCTGGGACATGTTTTATAAAAATAAGCTGGCGCTCGCGGGCAGCGGGATTGTGATTGTGCTGTTTATCGTGTCGCTTCTGGCGCCGCTCATCGCGCCTTACGATCCCGGCGCGATTGACCTCACGCGTGTTTTGTCGCCTCCTTCCTGGGAACACTGGTTCGGGACGGATCAACTGGGCCGTGACGTGCTCTCACGGATGATCTGGGGCGCGCGTATTTCGCTGAAGGTTGGTTTCGTAGCCACGGGTCTGGCCATTTTGATCGGGACGATTCTTGGCGCCGTGGCCGGTTTTTACGGCGGTTGGATTGACGCGATCATTATGCGCTTTGTCGATATCATGCTGTGTTTTCCTACCTTCTTTTTGATTCTGGCGGTGATTGCTTTTCTGGAACCGTCGATTTGGAACATCATGATCGTCATCGGACTGACCGGCTGGATGGGGGTGACGCGTCTGGTGCGTGCCGATTTCATCTCGCTTCGTGAACGGGATTTTGTGAGGGCGGCGCGGGCCATCGGTGCCAATGACGCGCGGATTATTTTCAGGCACATCCTGCCCAACGCGCTGGCATCCATTCTGGTCGCGGCAACCCTGGGCATCGGCGGCGCGATTCTGACGGAATCCGCACTGAGCTTTCTGGGGATTGGTGTGCAGCCGCCAACGCCGAGCTGGGGCAATATATTGACGGCGGGCAAAGACAATATCGATATTGCCTGGTGGCTTTCTTTGTATCCGGGGTTGGCGATACTCATAACGGTGGTGGGGTATAATTTACTGGGCGAGGGAATTCGCGATGCGTCAGACCCGCGTTTGAAGAGATAGGCCGTCCGTTCGGGGCTCAGTCAGTCTTTGGTCCATTCTCTGATGTAGCGTTTCAGTTTGTGTCCTTCAGAAAAATCAGGATTGATTTTAAGGGCCTGTTCCACAGCGCTTTCGGCGCTCTCTTTAAGACCGGCTTCAATATACGCGCGAGCCAGATTGTAAAAGAGGTGCTCGTCCTGGGGCGACACAGAAATCGCTTTTTTGTATTCCGTGACGGCTTTTTCAAGATCGCCGGACACTCTCAACCCGATGCCTGCTTCATTGTAATATGCCATGACCAACGATCCGAGCTCGTCATTTTCCTGCACCAGCATTTTGAGCGCCGCCTGTTCACCTTGTTCCACCAGCGAAACCATCAGGCGGACGGTTTTCTGGTCGTTCGCGCCGAGTGTGTTCAGCGTTAAAGCGTTGGAGAAATCTTCATTTTGAATCATTCCGGCAATTTCATCTTCCTTGATGTGAATCAGTTGACTTAAAAAATCAAGCGATGTGGCATAGTCATGATCCCGGAAACGAACCTGTCCGTAAAGTGTTTGAAATTCCTGTGATTCGGCGATTTTCTGCTGGAAATCGTTCATCGCGTTGGTCAGCCGGGCGGTGTCATTGGGGTGGATATTCTTCAGGCTCAGAAAACCTTCCAGTGTTTCTCTCAGAGCCAGGATAGCGGAAAACAGATTGCCTTCCCGTAAATGCTTCCTGCTTTCATCAAGCTTGCGCATCGTTTCAACTGCACCGCCGGTTTTTTGAACATTTATTTGCATCGTTACCTGTCTGATAAGATCAATAAATTTTTTGCATGCTTCCTTTATATATACGGTTGGAAGGGAACGCAACTTGAGCCCGGATGTACTGGCTTGTTTTATTGACAGATAAAGACCGTTATATTGAATGCTTATCTATATAAACCTTGCCGAAAAGGTGCGGGGTGTCCCCGGGGCGGGTGATTGTTGGGACTTGATTAAGTTCCTGAAATGTAATACGACTCCGCCACGGTTTAATCATGACCCGATTCATACTATTCCATCAGGAGGCTTCAAATGTCGAAAAAAACAAACGCGGATATCGTCAATGGCGACCGGCGGATTATCGCCCGCAAACTGTTGGCGGGTGAACTCAATGAAAAGGATTTGCACGGAATGCTCAAAAAACTTCCCGATCTTTCCGAGAACGCGGAAGAAATGACCATTCAAATGAACGATAAGTAGTTTTCCCATGCTGATTGATTCTCACGCCCATTTGGAGATGAAGGAATTCGAATCCGACCGCCGGGCGGTGATTGAACGTGCCGGCAAAGCGGGTGTTGATTGTATTGTGACGGTGGGAACCAATCTGGCCTTGAGCCGCAAGGCCCTGTCCATTGCCCGTGAATATGACTCTGTGTACGCGACCGTCGGGGTTCATCCCCACGATGTTGCCGCTGCGGATGACAAAACGTTTGATGAGCTCAAAAAACTGGCGCAAGATCCGAAAGTTGTCGCCTACGGTGAAATCGGTCTTGATTTTTTCCGCAATCTTTCTCCCCGAGACATCCAGATGGACATGTTCGGCCGGCAACTGGAAATGGCTTCTGAGCTGAATCTTCCGGTGATTATTCACGATCGTGACGCGCATGCGCAGACCCTTGAGATGGTAAAAGCCGCGGGTATCCGCCGCGGGGTGTTTCATTGCTTTTCCGGCGACTGGGCGATGGCCAGACAGTGTATCGATCTCGGGTTTTATATTTCCGTGCCCGGCGTGGTTACTTTTGATAAGTCAAACATACTGCATGAGGTTGTCCGGCAGGCGCCGCTCTCTTCTCTATTGCTGGAGACAGACTGTCCTTATCTGACGCCTGTTCCTCATCGCGGGAAGAGAAACGAACCCGCCTTTATTATCCATACGGCCGAAAAAGTGGCCGAAATCAAAGGACTTTCCTTGGAAGACGTGGCGCTGGCCGCGGCCTTCAATACCCGGACGCTGTTTGGCATTGAAGGTGCTGTTGCCAAATAATTCGGGCGCTTTATGATGAATTTATGGTAAAAGCCTCGACGATGAAAAACGAAGCCGAAAAAAAATCCACCAAAGCTGTCATCCTGCTTTCCGGCGGAATCGATTCCGCCACCGTGCTGGCAATTGCGGGAACGCTCGGGTTTGAGACCCATGCCCTCAGTTTCCGCTATGGTCAGCGTCACAGCATCGAACTCGATGCGGCCGCGCGCATTGCCCGCAAACATCCGGTAAAAAAGCACCTGATCATGGATATTGATCTTCGCCCCATTGGCGGTTCCGCATTGACGGCGGATGTGGCGGTGCCCAAGCATACCAGCGTCGACGAGATGCAGACGGATATTCCGGTGACGTATGTTCCCGCGAGAAATACGATCTTTCTTTCTTACGCGCTGGCGTGGGCGGAAGTGTCGGGAGCCTGCGATATTTTTATCGGTGTCAATGCCCTGGATTACAGCGGCTATCCCGATTGCCGCCCGGACTACATTGAGGCCTACGAGCGCATGGCCAATCTGGCGACGAAAATCTCTGTGGAAGGCGGGCAAAAAATAAAGATTCACACGCCGCTGATCGATATGAGCAAGGCACAGATCATTCGCCGGGGAATGGCGCTGGGCGTCGATTATTCTCTGACGCACAGTTGTTACGATCCAACGGCTGAAGGCCTGGCCTGCGGCCGGTGCGATTCATGTCTGCTTCGCTTGAAAGGATTTCGCGAAGCGGGAATCGAGGATCCGGTAAGATACAGGGATCAGGGTGTCCGGTGAAGATGTATCGGGTTAAAGAAATATTTTATTCGATCCAGGGGGAAGGGTACTATAGCGGCAGGCCGGCGGTGTTTTGCCGTTTTTCCGGTTGCAACCTCTGGTCGGGGAAAGAAGAGGATCGGCAAAAATCGCTCTGTCGTTTTTGCGATACAGATTTTTCCGGTGTTGACGGCACGGATGGCGGCGAATATGAAACAGCCGCCGGACTGGCGGATAAAATTGCATCTTTGTGGCCGCCGAAACAGGAAACCGTCCGGCCTTTTGTTGTCTGCACGGGCGGTGAACCCCTGCTGCAGTTAGATGATGCGCTGATCGACGCCCTGCATGAGCGAAACATTGAGATTGCCGTGGAGACAAACGGCACGATTGGCGCGCCTTCCGGTCTTGACTGGATTTGCGTCAGTCCCAAAGCCTCTGTGCCTCTGGTGCAGAAAAGCGGCCATGAACTGAAGCTGGTTTACCCGCAGGCCGGCGCCGAACCGCAGCAATACACCGGATTGGATTTCCGGCATTTTTTTCTACAACCGATGGATGGTCCCGGGGGGGGAAGCGCCGTGCCGGAGACGATGGCTTATGTCATGGCGCATCCGCAGTGGCGCATCAGTCTTCAGCTCCACAAAATACTGAATGTTCGATAAGGAAGAGACATGGAAATTTATAAAGTATTCAAATTTGATGCGGCGCATCATTTGCCCTGCGTTCCTGAAGGCCACAAATGCGCAAAGGTGCATGGACATTCTTTTCGCGTAGAGATTCACGCCCGCGGCGCGGCTGATCCGAAGACCGGATGGGTCATGGATTTTTCCGATATCAAGGCCGCATTCGAACCGATTCTGGAGCAGTTGGATCATAAAAACCTGAATGCGGTGGAAGGCCTGGAAAATCCAACGTCGGAAAATCTCTGCCGCTGGATCTGGACGCGTCTCTTGCCGGCGCTTCCGCAATTATCCAAAGTTGTGGTTCAGGAAAGCCCTGATTCCGGCTGCATTTATCGGGGCGAAAACGAATGAATGATGTGTCATGGCGCACAAGCGTGACGGCGCATGCTTGTGTCACGGCACGACGGTAATTCGAACCGTTCCCCTTTCTTTGTAAAAATAACCATAAAAACAATTACATATAAAAATATGATTCTTCCACTCCGTCGGGCATGTATCTTGAGATACTTGAACCGATTGTCATAATATCTTGAGGGGGGAATATAATGAAAAAAAAGTTGAAGACGGTTTTTCAGAAGTTTGGATGCTTTTTTCCGGGGGCCATGCTGCTGATTGCGATGGGACTGATATCGGGTTGTGGTTCCGGAAGTGACGTCCCGGCGCCGATCGTGACGCCTGAGCCGGCGCTTTCAAGCGGTGTGTTTGTGGATAGTCCGGTTTCCGGTTTGAG
>JAWOJC010000185.1:0-4444 GCA_046484315.1 Smithellaceae bacterium
ACCACGCCGCCTGCAAAACCCATGGCGAGTCTTATAAACAAATCATTGAGCGGATTCCCGGATAGAAGATTCAGACAGAAAATCGCGGCCATATTAACCACGCCCAGAAAAATACCCACCTTCAGAAATGTCGAGCGCTGGCGACTGTTTACAATGTGATAGGATGCGGCAACCGATCCGAGGAACGCGAAGAGAGGGAAAAGCATTTTTTCATCAAAAAGGAGACTGATAAGAAAAGAACAAAGAACCGTCATGATCAGCGACATGTTCCGGTTCACCAGAACCGCGATAATCATTGCACCCCAGGCGAAGGGAATGGCGAAGTAGCAGGCATCGGCAGGAATTCCCGGGAAAGCCCGGTTGACTGCAACCGCGATAAATATACCCGCCTTCACAAAAAAGATCTGCAACAGGGCGACGATGGCGAAGAGCAGAAAATCCACATTGGAACGGGCGGGATTTTTCAGCCAGTTGCGTGTGCGCCAGAAATACAAAAGCAGCGTCAGAAACAGGGCGGTAAAGAAGATGCCCAGAAGCACCGCGATGGAGGAGAACTTATTGGCACTGATTGTTTTGTGAAAAGCCTCCAGTTTGGCCAGTTCCGCATGGCCAATTTTTTCGCCTTCCCGGACGATCATTTCGTTCTTTTGAACCTGAAAATAGACGGGCTTGACCTCGTCCATGACAGCGGCTTTTTTTCTATCCGTAGCTTCCCGGTTGATCCGCAGATTCGGCTCAATGACTTTTTTCAAAAGCATGAAAGCGGTTCGACGGTAACTGGGCTGATTGCTTTGGAAAACGGCGTTTATCTGCGTGCGCAGGGCCTGATCAATATCTTTGAGCGGTAAGATGAAAAAAACATCTTTCAGGTTTTCTTCGACGCGGGTCTGGAGGTTGACTATCGTGATGCCTTTGTCTCGTTCTGTCTTGGAGATGGCATTATGGACGACAAGGTTTTTTTCGTAAAAGGATGCAACAATGATATTGAGCTTTTCCTGGAAATTATCGGTCAGATGAACCGGTTTGAAAAGCGCGTATTCATTTTTAGAAAAGGTGGTTTTCAAGCTGTTTTCGGCAAGGGTTCTGAATTGCTCGTAATCTTTGCGTTCGGCAACGAGCGAATAAAAGTTGGTGAGTCTGCTCTTAAGTGTAATGGCCATTTCCGCGTCAAAATCATAAATCGTGCGAACGGCGTCAGCGGCTTCATTTCTTTTCTGACGGGTGGAATTTGTGTCTTCAACCAGGAAATCGCGGTCCGCCTTGATGTTGTCGTGCGCGATCATGCCGTGCCGGTATTGCGGATGCGACTCATAAATGCGCGGCGCAAGAATGATCGAGAGGCCGACGCTTAAAAACAGAGCGATCATCCATCTCTGAAATATGATGTTACGCATGAATTCAAAGGAGATATCATTGTTCTCCTTCAACTTGCGAAACGCCCCGTAAATTTTCTGTGATGCCGAATCAATGAAGTTCATAAGGCCTGCTTGTTGCCATCCTTTATTTTATCCTTGTTCCAGGACGCGTACGCGGCGATGACATCGGCCACCAGGGGATGGCGGACAACATCGACTTGTGAAAAATGGACGATGCGTACGGCCTTGACCTTTTTTAGGACTTTTTCCGCCTCGATCAAACCGGATGATTTTTCCGTTGGCAGATCCACCTGCGTGATATCCCCTGTGACGATTGCCTTTGAATTAAAACCCAGGCGCGTAAGAAACATTTTCATCTGCTCCGAGGTTGTGTTTTGCGCTTCATCCAGAATGATAAAGGCGTCATTGAGCGTCCGTCCGCGCATGAACGCCAGCGGGGCCACCTCGATGAGTCCCTTGCCGATCAGCGCGGTGGCCTTTTCCATATCCACCATATCGTAGAGCGCGTCATACAGGGGCCGCAAATACGGATTGACCTTTTCAGCCAGATCGCCGGGCAGAAAGCCGAGGCGTTCGCCCGCTTCCACGGCGGGACGCGTCAGTATAATCCGCTGAACTTTCTTTTCAAGCAAATGCGATACGGCCATCGCCATGGCCAGATAAGTCTTGCCTGTTCCGGCAGGCCCGATGGCCAGCACCATGTCGGCGTTTCTCATCGAATCAATGTAGTGCCGCTGGGTTATGCTTTTAGGCGTGATAATGCGCTTTTTGGAGGAAATGAAGACCGTGTCGAGGAAAATTCGCGAAAGATCGTAATGGATGTCTTCCGAAAGAATGCGATGGGCGTAGTCGATGTCGGAAATATGAAGGTGCCATCCTTTTTCCATGATGCCGTAGAGTTGCCGAAGCAAGAGGCTTACCTTGAGGACGGCGGAGTCGTCGCCGGTGATGGAGAGGTGATTGCCCCAGGGCTTCACCTTGACATTTTCCAGCTTTTCAATGAGCTTCAGGTGATTGTCGTGCTCGCCGCAAAGATGCTTCAGCAGATTCTGATCCGCGAAGGCAATCTTGTCTGCGGGAATGCTTTTAGTTGCTTTAATCAAAAAAAATCAGCCTCTAAAAAATTGATCTTCACCAAACTCTTTTGCCGTCTGTAGATGAGCAGCGAGAAATGGTCCTCTGTCTTTTGCGGGCTCGTTTCTAACATGTCGGCCTGGCGATTGCAATCAATATTAACCTTGTAAAAACAGGTGCGCGAAAACCTTTGCGTTGCCTAACATATTGTCAATAGGACAGTTTTCGTCCGGCTGGTGGGCATTCATGTTGGTTTTGGACCACACGGCGGCAGGCAGTCCGTACTTGCGAAGATAGCCAGCCACCGTCCCCGCGCCGACGCCGCCTGCAAAGGCATTAACGCGGTAAACCTCTCCGATGGCTTCCTTCAGCGCGCCGACAACCGGCGCGTCAGCAGGTGTGGGCGAGGGGGATTGAACGTGCTGCTCTTCGGTTATCTCAATGGTGACGCAGAACTTTTTTTCCACTTTCTTTGTGATCTTGCGGATCTCTTTGAGAACGTCCGCCAGATCATAGTGAGGCAGGACGCGGCAATCCATGAAAAAGACATCCTCTCCGGGGATGGTATTGATGTTGCCTACATTGGCTTCTTTTTTAGTGGGTTCAAAAGTGCTGGCCTTCGGATCGAAAAGGGGATCAACCGCGTCAAAGATTTTCCGGAGCTTCGTCAGTTTTGTCACCAGATAGGATGCGGCAGAAAAAGCGTTGTTGCCCAGTTGCGGCTTACTGCCGTGGCATTGCTTTCCTGTGGTCTTAAAACCCAGCCAGAGAATGCTTTTTTCTGCAATTTCGATGAGCGAACCGTCGTGGCTGCCGGAATCCGGAACCACGATCAGATCCTCCGGGCTGAAAATTTTTTCCGGCAGGTCCAGGACATAATAAAGCCCCTTGCCGCCGGATGTCTCTTCATCCGCCACGAAAAACAGATTCACACAAACGGAAGGGACAATCCCCTCATCCATAAAAGCTTTAGCCGCGAAGATCGAAGCCACCATATCCTGCTGATTGTCTTCCGTGCCACGGCCGAAAATATGATTGTCCCTGACATACGCAGTGTAGGGATCCGCGCTCCACAGTTTTATTTCTCCGGGGGGGACAATGTCCAGATGGGTGATGATCCAGATCTTGCGGGATGGATGCCTGCCCCTGAGCGAGGTTAAAAAATTAGGGCGGACACCGTGCGAGACGCTTTCATCCGGCGCGTCATAATGATGGAAGTCATCAAATCCCATGCGCTGAAGACGATCTTTGAGCATGAGGGCTTTGAGCATTTCGCCGTCGCCGCCATTCAGAGGGCCTACGGCTGGCACGGCAGTCAGCGCTTTTTGCAGCTCAATCATGTCGTCGCGGTAGGAGTCGATTCTGCGGGAGATTTTTTCAAATAGTGATGGGTCAATCATGCGTAAACCTCGAATCAGAGTTGTGGAGAGATGAAAACAGGCTTTTCCCGGTCTTCAGAAAACGGGCCGAACTGGTCCGTATCGCCCAGGATAATGGTCAGCCTTTTTGTTTTATTCAGGTGCCCGGCGGCCACGCGTTTTAAATCGTCGAGGGTCACCGATTGGATTCTTTCTCGATAGGCGCTCAGATAATCTGTTGGCAATTGTTCATACGCAATCATCATTTGCTGTGCGGCGATCTGATCCGGGCTTTCAAATGAAAAAACAAAATGATTCAGGGTGGATTTTTTAGCCCAGTCCAGTTCTGTTTGCGAAAGAGCGCCATCGCGAACATCCTTGAGGATCGTATCGATCAAATCCAGCGCGCGAAGGGTGGAAGACGTTTTGGTCAGAGCGTAGGCGCCGTAGACGCCGTAATTGGTGCGCGCGCGGTAAAAGCTGCCGGCGCTATAAGCCAACCCTTCATCATTGCGCACCGCGCTGAATATCTTTGAAGAAAATCCGCCGCTGCCGATAATGAAATCCAGCAGCAAAAAAGCATAATAATCGGGATCGTTTTTGCTCAGTGTCAATTCACCTGTGACCACAGTGGCC
>JAWOJC010000215.1:0-7112 GCA_046484315.1 Smithellaceae bacterium
GTCTCGAGGACGCGGTGGAGATCGGCTTCGGCATTCCCGTCGGCGACCCGAAGGAGATGTTCGAGGTGTTGATCGACCACATCAACGAGGAGTGCGGCGGCATCCGGGGCCGTCAGATCAACCTGGGCTACGCCGAGGCCGATCTGCTCGGCGCCGATGTCGAGGCGAGCCGCAACCGCGCCTGCCTCGAACTGACCGAGGACTTCGACTCCGTGATCATCATGAACAGCAGCGGGTTCCAGGGCGGGGCCAACCTCTGCATCGTCGAGGACCAGAACACCGCCTTCATCTCGACCCAGGGCCAGACCGAGGAGTTCATGGCCCGCGGCGAGGACCGGCTGATCTCCTTGTCGCCCAAGTTGGCGCATCCCGCGCGGCGGTCGACGCCGGCTGGAAGCCGCAGAAAGATCAGGTCGGACAGACCGGCAAAGTTGTTTCTCCGAACCTCTATATCGCTTGCGGTATTTCCGGCGCGATTCAGCATCTGGCCGGCATGAGCTCTTCCAAATGCATCGTGGCGATCAACAAGGATGCGGAAGCGCCCATTTTCACGAAAGCCGATTACGGTGTTGTCGACGATCTGTTTAAGGTTGTTCCGGAGCTGACGGCTGTTTGTAAAAAGCTTGTTGCTTAAAAACCAGAGGTCTTTGCCCCGTGATCCGGGGCAAGGACCTTTTTTTTAAAGAGTTCATACTCAAAAGAAACAAATCAGCCCTCAATATTGGTTGGAGGATCAATGAAAGAACATGAATTTGGAATAGGTATGGAAGGTCGCGAGGTTTTCTGGAACATTCCCCTGCCCGCGTTTGAAATCTTGCTTTTTGCACTGACTTTTGTGGCATTGGCCATTTTTGGTTATGGTGTTTATCGCCGCTGGCAGATGTGGAAAGCGATGGGCAAGCCGGAAATGCGTTTGGATGACATGGGTCGCAGAGTCAAGACCGTTTTGATGGAGTTCTTCCTGCAGCGAAAAGTGTTGAAGGATCCGTATCCGGGAATCATGCACGGCTTAATCTTTTTCGGCTTTTTTGTTTTGATTTTCGGCGCGGCGTTCGACGCGGGGCAGCATCATATCACGGAACCGCTCTTCGGCTGGACATTCCTGAAAGGCAATTTTTATTTAATATTTTCATTTTTACTGGATCTGTTCGGACTTTTCGTGCTGATCGGGATCGTTATGGCGCTGGATCGGCGCTTTGTTACAAAGCCGGATCGTCTGGGCTACAAAGGCAAGATGGACACGACGCCGGATGACGTGATCGTCCTTTTGCTGATCGGCGCGATTATCGTGACCGGTTTCATTGTTGAGGCGCTGCGCATTCATGTGACGAATCCGCCCTGGGAATACTGGTCGTTCGTGGGTTGGCTTTTGGCCAAGACATTCACCGGTGTTGAAATTGAGACGGCCAAAACACTTCATCTTATCAGTTGGTGGATTCATGCCATAATCGCGCTCGGATTTATTGCTTACATTCCCTATTCGCGACTGCTGCATATCATCACCACACCCGCGAATGCGTTTCTTTCGACCCATAAACCGACCGGCTATATTGAACCGATCCGCGATTTTGAAAACGCAGAAGCGTTTGGTGTCGGCAAGCTCGAAGAATTCACCTGGAAGCAGATCTTTGATTCTGACGCCTGCACGCGGTGCGGTCGCTGTCAGGACGGCTGCCCGGCCTATCTGACCGGCAAGCCTCTGTCTCCCAAGAAAATGGTTCAGGACCTCAAGACCTTCTGGCTGGAAAAAGCGCCTGCAGCCGTTAAAGCTGCCAAAGCAGGCGAGACGCCGGCGGAGGAAGAAGGTGGAAAAGCGTTGGTCGGCGAAGTGGTCGATCTGCATGAACTGTGGGCCTGCACCAACTGTATGTACTGCATGGAACACTGTTCGTCATCCATTGAGCACGTGCCGAAGATTATCGATATGAGGCGCTACAAGGTCTTGACCGAAGCGGATTTTGCTCCGGAACTGCAGTTGACCTGCCGCAATATGGAAAACAACTCCAATCCGTGGGGCGTAGGCGCGCATCTGCGCGGTGACTGGGCCAAGGAAATGGGTGTGAAAACGCTGGCCGAAGATCCTAATGTGGAATACCTGTTCTACGTCGGTTGTTCCGGATCGTTTGATGACCGCGGCAAAAAGATTTCCATCGCGTTTGCGAAGATTTTACAGGAAGCCGGTGTCAGCTTCGGTATTCTGGGAACGGAAGAAGGCTGCTGCGGTGATTCCGCCATGCGAGCCGGTAACGAATACCTTTTCCAGGCTCTGGCTCAGGCTAACATCGATACGATGAACGGATACGGCGTAAAGAAAATCATCGCCATCTGTCCTCACGGCTTCAACGCGATCAAGAAGGATTACCCGAACTTCGGCGGGAATTTTGAGGTGTATCACCACACTGAAATTATTGCGAAGCTGATTGCCGACGGTAAAATCAGACTGCCCGAGGCACTCCAGGGAAGATTCGTATACCACGATTCGTGCTTCCTGGGTCGCTACAACAAAATTTACGACGCACCTCGTCAGATTCTCAAAGCCATCCGAGGCATTGAGGTTGTCGAAATGGAAAGAAATCTTGATAAGAGCTTCTGCTGCGGCGCCGGCGGTGCGAGGATGTGGATGGAAGAGGATATCGGAGATCGCATCAATAACACGCGCACGAAGCAGGCAATGGATGTCAAGGCTGACACGATTGCCGTGGGTTGCCCGTTTTGTCTGACCATGATGGCTGACGGCATCAAGGACAATCAGATGACTGAATCTATGCAGACCCTGGATTTGGCCGAACTGGTTGTCAAGGCCATGGGCAAGGAAGACATCAAACCGCCTGTGGATGCTTGCGCGGTGTAGCAAACAGGCTATAGGCAAAAGGCTATAGGCTATAGGTAACATTTGAAGCCCCTTGTCCGTGCCGGACAAGGGGCTTTTTCTTAAGAACATCAGGAGAATTCCATGAACTACCAGCACATCCTTTTGGAAGTTAGTGAAGGCATCGCAAAAATCACGTTCAACCGCCCCAAAGTGTTAAATGCAATGAGTTTGGAGGTGATGACTGAACTGTCCTGCGCGCTTTATGAATGCGATCAGAATGAGGCTGTCAAGACCATGATTCTGACAGGTGCGGGCGAAAAAGCGTTTGTTGCGGGCGCGGATATTTCGCAGATGCAGAATTCCACACCGGTGGAAATAATGAAGTTGATGGAACTGGGCCAAAGCACGCTTCGGTTTCTCGAAACCATGGGCAAACCCTCCATCGCTGCCGTCAATGGCTTTGCCCTTGGCGGCGGAACGGAAATCGCGCTGGCCTGCGATATCCGCATCGCCTCAGAAAACGCCATGTTCGGCCAGCCGGAAATACTCATCGGTATTCTTCCCGGATGGGGAGGGACGCAGAGGCTTCCGCGATTGGTTGGTCTCGGCATTGCCAAGGAACTGATTTTGGGAGGCGGGCAGATCAATGCGCAGCGCGCCTATGAAATCGGTCTGGTCAATAAGGTGGCTGCGCCTGCTCAGTTGATGGAAGAGGCAGAAAAGATGGCGAAGAAATTTACCACGCTTCCCGGATTTGCGCTCAAGATGGCGAAAAATGCGATGAACTACGGTTTTGACATGCCTCTGGAGGGCGGCGCAAAGCTCGAGCTTTCTGCGATTTCCCAATGTTTCAGCACGCAGGATCAAAAGGAAGGCATGAAGGCATTTCTGGAGAAAAGGAAACCGATGTTTGTGGGGAAGTAGAAACAAGGATAAAGGTTCAAGGGAAAAGGCTAAAGGTGAAGGAGATTTTTTAATGTCATTGCATCTTGAAAAGTTGAAATTTTTTTCGGGACGGAAAGGGCCGTTGCTACTGATTATCATGGACGGCGTGGGTATCGGCAAAGCCGATGCAACGAATGCCGTCTATAAGGCCCACACCCCCAACCTTGATCGATTGTTCAAATCCGATCTTTACACACAACTCAAGGCCCACGGAACGGCGGTTGGGCTGCCCTCGGACGACGATATGGGAAACAGTGAAGTGGGGCACAATGCCATCGGGGCAGGCAGGGTCTTTGAACAGGGCGCTCGTCTTGTGAATACAGCGCTGACGACCGGAAGGATCTTTCAAACCGAAGTCTGGGACAATATCGTCAGGCATTCAAAAAATGGCGGAACCATCCATTTTATAGGTCTGCTTTCGGATGGAAATGTCCATTCTCATATTGATCAGCTCTTCATCATGATCGATAAGTGTGCTGAATTGAATTTAAAAAAAGTCAGAGTCCATGCCCTTCTGGACGGGCGGGACGTGGGGGAGCGCACGGCGCTTGATTACATTCTTCCCACAGAGGAAAAACTCAAAAAGATATCTCAGGGCAAAGGTCTCGACTATGCCATTGCGTCGGGCGGCGGACGGATGAAAGTTACCATGGACCGATATAATTCGGACTGGAATATCGTGAAGGCGGGTTGGGAGGCCCATGTTCTGGGAAAGGGAAGGACGTTTGCCTCGGCGTCGGCTGCCGTGAAGGCATTTTACAATGAAGATCCGAAAGCGACGGATCAGTATCTGCCTGCGTTTGTGATCACCGATGATTCCGGAATGCCCAAAGGCAGGATTCTGGACGGCGATGCTGTGATTTTTTTCAACTTCCGGGGTGACCGCGCCATCGAAATATCCAAAGCCTTTTCTGAAAAGGAATTCACTGAATTCGATCGGGGTCCTCTGCCGGATATATTTTATGCAGGCATAATGGAATATGACGGGGATGCCCACATCCCTCCCCATTTTCTGGTGCAACCTCCGGCGATTGATCAAGTCATCAGCGAGTATCTTTGCGCGGAAAAGGTCAAAACCTTTGCCGTATCCGAGACCCAGAAGTTCGGCCATGTCACCTATTTCTGGAATGGCAACCGTTCTGGTTATGTAAATGAGTCCCTGGAAACCTATGTGGAAATTCCATCCGACCGGATCGAATTCGACCGCGCCCCCAAGATGAAGGCTCGAGAAATCGCGGACAAGGTCATTGAGCTCCTGCAAATGGGTGACTACCGATTCGGCAGGCTCAATTTTCCCAATGGCGATATGGTTGGCCACACCGGGATAATTGATGCGGCAATTATCGCCGTCGAGACCGTGGATGCGTGTGTCGGCGAACTTCTCGCCGTAATCCAAAAGCTCGACGGTATCGCGGTCATCACGGCGGATCACGGCAATGCCGATGAGATGTTCACGATTGACAAAAAAGGGGTAAGGTCGGTCAAAACCGCGCACAGCCTGAATCCGGTGCCCTTCATCATCTATGATCCCTGCTTTCAGGGTGAATACCGGATGGCGGATCTTAAAGAAAAAGGTCTGTCCAATGTGGCAGCGACGCTGCTAAACCTTTTGGGGTATGAAAAGCCCCCGGAGTATGATCCGTCGCTGATCGAAATAGTCCCCGCCGGAAAATCGTAATTTAATCGATATCAAGATCCTCCAATCCGGCGAAGCGAGGCTATCCTATAACGTTTTGGTGCCCGGGCGCCGATGCTAACGACTGATCGATCTCCGGAACAAACTCGATCTCACGGGGCACCTTGTAGGCGGACAGATGGATTTTACAGTGCCGGATGATGTCCTTTTCATCCGTTTGGCTATTGTCTTTCAGGACAATTCTGGCTTTGACCAATTCGCCTCGCATCAGATCTTCCCTGCCTGAAACCACGGAATTTTTGACTGCCGGATGCAGGTTAAGGATTGCTTCAACCTCGCGCGGGTAGACATTAAAGCCACTGGTGATAATCATCCGTTTTTTTCGTCCGGCAAGAAAAATATAATTCCCCTCATCCATGTAACCCAGGTCGCCGGTATGGAGCCATCCGTCTCGGATCACGGCGTGAGTTGCCTCGTCATCTCGATAATAACCTTTCATAACGTTTTCTCCCCGGACGATAACCTCGCCGATTGAGCCCTTAGCGACTTCATGATTGTGATCATCAACGATTTTAATATCGACTGAGGGCAGGGGAATGCCGATGGAACCCGGTTTGGATTGCCGATCCAAACGGTTAAAAGAGCAGGCCGGTGATGCTTCGGTGAGACCGTATCCTTCCAGAATTCTAACACGGAATTTTTCCTCAAATACGGGGATAAATTCCGGCGGCATCGGCGCGCCGCCTGTCGCGCAGACGGTCAGCGAGCTTAAATCATACTTCGATGCTTTTTCATGAAAGATCATACCCAGATACAAGCGCGGCACGGCTGCGATGTAGGTGATGCGTTCCCGCTCGATGGCGGAAAAAAGTCCGTCCATGGTCAATCGATCCATCATCACGGTCGAGCAGCCGGCGCGAATGACGTTGAGCATATTGACCGTGGCGCCGAAGGCATGAAAGAGGGGAATCAGTGACAGGCCGACATCGTCCGGGGTTCTCCGGAGGACATCTTGAATCATGTTGGCCTGGGAAAGCAGATTGCGGTGCGTGAGAAGCGCCCCGAGCGGGGTGCCCGTCAATCCCGCCGTGTAGATCATGACGGCCGGGTCGTCCGGATCGACAGCCACGACCGGTGTTTCCTGCGCATCAAATGCAAGTTGGTGATCAGGTGCGTCGACCACAAAAAGTGAATGGCAGGTTTTCAGACGTTGTTCGATTTCACGATACTTCTTTTCGGCGGATGCCTGGGTCACAAAAATTGTCGCTTCGCTGTTGTCGAGAATATAGAGAAGTTCACGTGGGGTCGACGCGGTGCTCAACGTGACGGCCACAGCACCGGCCCGAACGACGGCAAAATAGCTAAACACGAATTCGGGAATGTTAGGCAGCATCACAGCGACCTTGTCGCCTTTTTTCAAGCCGAGGCTCCTGAGGCTCTGTTCGATGGCAATCACAGAGCGATAAAGGTCCCTGTAGGTTATCCGGGACTGCTCTGAAATCAGCGCGGGGCGCCCCGCATGAAGCTTTGAGGATTCGTCTAATAGCGTGAACAGATTAATAGTCCAATTACCTCCTTCGATAATCTGCGGTTCCCATAGCAAAAATAAATATTATTTTCAAGGGACTAACCAACGATAGGTCAAACGGTTATTCCGCCGGTTCCGGTTTTTAATTTTTTCTTGCCTGCCGCCATATTTTGACCTATACTCTCGCCGCT
>JAWOJC010000216.1:0-2901 GCA_046484315.1 Smithellaceae bacterium
AATGTGCTCACCACGCAGGCCCTGTATCATCTGCACAAAACCGCGCCGAAGCTTTACGATATGATTCACGCCTGCGCGCTGGAAAATGGTGTCACCTTTGTGCAGCAGGGCATATTCCCGGGGCTTTATAACCCCTACCTTCCGGTGGTTCTGGCGTCGATGGCGGGCCGCGTGGATCGCGTCATCGTCACAGGCGGCGAGGATGATTCCTACAATTTCTCTCCCTGGGTGAAGATGTTCGGCTATGGCTTGGACCCGAAGGCGTTCGACCTCCAGGCGCTTAAAGACATGATCACCTCTTACTACGGGCCAACGGCGATGGTGATTGCCGATCGGGCAGGCCTTGCCTACGATGAATACGTCGAGGAGCATGAGGTGTTTACTGCCGCAATTGAGCTCAATCCGCGCTCCATCGGCATCGTCAAGCCGGGAACAATTTCAGCGCATCATTTTAAAATGCGCTGTTTGAAAGACGGTCAGGAAGTATCCGGCTTCCACTTTGTTCACAAGGTCTGCCACAAGCAGCAGCCGCAGCCCCCCATTGAGGACAAGATTGTCATTGAGGGAGAGCCCACGATGACGCTGACCCTGAAGGGGATGCTGAGCGCCACAGAACCTTTCGCCACCAGCGCAGCGCCCAGCGTGAATCTCATTCCCCAGTGCGTCGAGGCACAGCCTGGATTTGTAAATGCCCTGGATCTTCCCGCGTCCAGACCGGTCCTGTAGAATGAGCATGTCAAAGGAGATTGTGTCGATGAAGAAATACCGTGTGATCATCTGGGGACTCGGGAGCGTTGGACGTTACGCCGTAAAAATGGTGAGTCAGAAAAAAACGCTGGAACTCGTGGGCGCCATTGATGTGGATCCCGCAAAAGTTGGCCGAGATGCGGGAGAAGTGTTCGGTTTTCCGAAAACAGGCGTCATTATCTCAGATGATGTCGATGCCGTGCTGGGCATGGCGGCCGATGTGGTGCTGGTGTACCTGCCCAACTTGCTTGACCCGAATGATATGCGCCCCACCGGCTATACGCCGAACGCGGAAAATATTTGTCGTGCGCTTCGGGCCAAAAAGAATGTGCTCACGACGCTTCCCGTCTATCATGTTCACAAAACCGCGCCGAAGCTTTATGACATGGTCCATAGCTGCGCACTTACAAACGGCGTCACGTATGTGCAGCAGGGTATTTTTCCGGGGCTTTACAATCCCTACCTGCCAGTGGTTCTGGCGTCGATGGCGGGCCGCGTGGATCGCGTCATTGTCACCGGCGGTCAGGATGATGCCTACAATGCCTCGCCCTGGGTCAATGTATTCGGCTATGGCAAGGATCCCGCCAAGTTCAGAGCCGGACGGCTCAAGGACATCATCACCTCCTACTACGGCCCCACGGCCATGGAAATTGCCGACCGGGCAGGCATTGAATATGATGAATACGTGGAGGAGCACCAGATCTTTACCTCCGGGGTTGAGCTGAATCCGCCCTGCGCCAAAGTGCTGCCCGGCACGATTTCAGCGCATGCTTTTAACATGCGCTGCCTGAAGGACGGCAAAGAGGTCACGGGGTTTCACTTCATCCACAAGGTTTGCCACGACATCCAGGCTACCCCGCCGATGGCCGATGAGATTATCATCGAGGGAGAACCGAATATGACCCTGACTCTCAAAGGCATGATTCCCGAGATCGAACCCTTCGCGACCAGCGCGGCGCCCAGCGTCAATCTCATCCCCCAGTGCGTCGAGGCCCCACCGGGATTTGTGGACGCACTGGACCTGCCGGCGTCCCAACCGGTCCGGTAGCGTGGAAAATAGTTGAAAGCCAGCGGTTTTGATCAATGTTTCTTAATGGGGGGTGGTTCGATACCGCCGAAGGTGTCAATCTGGCGGATAAGGCTTTTTGGGGGGTGCTGTTTGGAATTCAGCCCAGGACCATCATCATGGTGTTCTTTTCCATTAAATCGGTTAATTTACGTTTGGAATAGTCTTTCATGTTCCATTGGCGCAGGGCGTACAGAGAGAGCTGATAAGTAATCAAGTTGGCGGTAAAGGAGGTATCTTCAACGGCAAAGACGCCTCGTGCGCAGCCCTTCTTCAGGATATCTTCAATGTGCGAGACCACCTGACTTTCCTTATCCAGAATCTTTTTCAAAAGGCGTTTCGGCAGGGATTTCGATTCCCGGTATAAAAGCAGTATCTCCTGACCGTAACCATATCCGTTGTCGACCAGGCCGGCAATGGCGGCCCGCAATTGTTCCACAGGATCGTCGATCTCGAGAATGCCTTGCTTTTCGAAAAGTTCCAGCTCCGGTTTGTGGAGCATATCAAAGACCAGAAAGAGTATTTCCTCTTTATTCTTAATGAAATAATACAGATTACGAATATCGATACCGGTGGCCCTGGAAATTTCCCGCATGGATGTCTGGGCATAGCCTTGCTTGATGAAGAGCTTCATGGCTTTTTGAATAATCTTATTTTGCCGTTTTTGAAACAGTTCGCTGCTCTTTTGGGGTATATCGTCATTTTCTGAGAAGGATTTTTTTCTCATGGCGTCAGGCGGATTCCTTTCTCTATTGAGGGGGGTTTTATCTCAGAACTTCTCGGACTGTCAATGTAAAATGCAAATATTGCTTGACAAAGTATCCCAGACGACATATCTCTCCACATTCAACGTTCGTTGTAAATCTGGCGCTTAAAAGCCCGTTGAATATCCTGCGTGGACGAAGTCCTCCGGTGTGGAAAATAAACTGCCTGAGGCAGGCCGAAGAGGGGTTGCCTCAGACTAAGCAATGAAGGATGTCAGCAGCCATATCCGGCTCCCGCCATGATCGTGGTATGTGTTTTATGGGGAGGGGTTTGCGGATGGTGGATGAAAAAAACAATCAATGAAAGCGAGGATGTAAAATGAA
>JAWOJC010000229.1:0-5498 GCA_046484315.1 Smithellaceae bacterium
TTTCCGATTCGATCCATTGCATGTCGTGCCTTTGTAAAGGATATTGATGATGTACGTTACACCAAGTACTATCGGATAGCAAACAACTCTTGTGCTTGAACCCGTCGCGTCAAGCGAGGCATATTTTGGCACGTTCAATCATGACCCGTTTTTTGCTCATCGTTTGCCTTACCCTATAAACGCTTTTTTCCACCGTTTATAGGGTGAATCGAAAATGACGGCTTTCTTGTCAAATTTTTCCGGGTCCCAGTCTTTTCCGGCCCACATTCTTAAGTTCCCATATTCATTGCTTGCGGGATTCGCCAGAACATCCAGCAGGCGGTAGTAGCCGGGATCTCCACCGCAATCTTCCGGGGGGCAGGCCCGCGCGCCGTCGATGCAAAGCGGATATTTGACGCCATCTTCTTTGATCAGATACCCTTCGAGCAAAACGGTGTGTGTCCAGTTATCCCCGTAATCATAGATGTACCTGCCTTTTACCCCCAGATCATTGAAATAGTTCATAACGGGAATTTCCCATCCCGGATAGATTTCCCGCGAATCGTCGAATCTGTCAAAATCCGGAATCCCGATGTCTTCTTGCTTCTTTTTACCTTTTCCTTTGATCTCAAAATGGTGCAGATGGTAATCAAGCCACCCCAGGGCGTCCTGGATGGCCACATGCAAATCCCATAAATTATACTCCGAAGGAACCAGTATCCGCCGCCAGATCAATGGCGCGATGTTGTTTAACTCGATCTTGAATTGCAACAGGCGGTTTTTATAATATCCGATATTCGGCGCTTTTTTATAATGGAGCAAATAACCCTGATCTGTATAGTTTTTCTCGTATCTTAAAGTCATATAGTAACTCCTTGATGAATTAAAATCACACCGGCCAGTCGGGGATTTCTTTTTTTGTGCCGAACCATTTGAGCGTGGTGTAGAGCATGTCGAGGTGACGCAGGCCGGTTTTCAGGCGGGTGAATCTGCTTTTGGCGGTAACGCCTGCCAGCAGCCTGTCGAACTGCTCGAAGTTCATCGTCCGCATTTTGCGGATGGTCACCGCTTCCAGGGCGTTTCTCTCCCGGACATAATCTTTGAGCTTCCGTTCATAGCCTTGCACGCCGTCTTTGCCTTCGCGGACGGCAACAGCTGCCGCAACACCGCTCAGACACGCCAGATCAATCCCGCCGCCGTGCAGCGCCGAGGTCAGGCCGGCCGCGTCGCCCGCCAGAAGAATGTTGTCGTAAACGAGTTTCGGCAAAACCCTTCCGGTCGCAATGCCGCCGCCTTTTTCCAAAACGGCCATGCCGTTTAAACCTTCGCGGTGCAGAACATCCGACAGCATGCTTTTTAAGTTGGCCTTGCTTTTATCGAGATGTCGCTTTGCGGTGCACACGACGCCGACATTGGCTGTTTGCGTATCTTTGGGAAAAATCCAGTAATAGGCCGGCTGACAGAAGGCGGGCAGATCCGGAAAAAACGCAACCTTGATCCGCGGCCACAACGCGCCAAAATCGCCCCGCAAGACAACCTGATAGGCCGCAAGAAACTCTTTGGTGTAGTCGGCGGTAAACCGATACAGCCTGGACGTCACGGACGGCGCGCCGCTTGCGTCAATGACCCAGTCGTAATCCTGGATCATCCGCCGTAGGCGGGAAGGGGTGATGTTTTCGTTTTCATGAATAGCGACGCCCTTTCGGCGGGCTTTGGCGGCCAGATCCTGCTGCCAGGTTTTACGGTCGAGCATCCACAGGGGGCGATGGCGGGAAAGAGCGAAAGGGTAGGGTTGACGGCCCTGAAGAATGATTTCATCCACCGGCCGCAAAAGGCCGCGTCCCGGCCTGTCGATCACGCGCAGCGAATCGAAGATGCATTCACCGCAGACGATGCCTTCGCCGATTCTGCGTTTTTCAAACAGATCCACCTTGCCACCATAATTTGCCGCGGTCAGCGCGGCGTAAAGGCCGCCGGGGCCGCCTCCGATCACGGCGATTTTCACGGTTTCACCGCGGTTTGCTTTTTGAATTTTTTAAGCAGGTGATCCAGCGCCAGAAGCGGATGCGACCACATCATGCGCGGACCGGCATAGCGCATCACTTTACGGATCTGCTCGCGCTGGACGGGTTTATAGCAGTGTTTGGGGCAATTCGAGCAGGCCGGTTTATCATCGGCATAGGGGCAGCGTTCGAGCCTGGCTTTGGCATAGGCCAGAAGTTCGCTGCACGAGTAGCACAGCTCTCCTTTCGGGGCATCGTGCTGTTCGTGGCAATAAAGAAGGATCATCGCCCGGAGCGTTTTAGACTCTTTTTTCATCGACCTGGATAACATCTTTGTCCTGTAGAAAAGAATCGGCTCGGCGGGTTTCGGCTACGAATTGTTCCACTTTGTTCATGTCTTTTTTAAATCGGATCGGGTGGCCGTTTTTATCCTGCGCGTTGGTTTTCGTGCAACTGTCCACGCCAGCCGGTTTTGTGGCGGTGATGGCATCAAACACATTCTCACCCGACAGGCCGCCGGCCATGATGACCGGGATGGGGCAGGACGCGATGATCGTGGCGGCTATGGTCCAGTCGCAGACTTCGCCCGTGATGCCGACAAAGCCTTCCACCGGCTGCTGATCTCCGTCGAGCAGCGTGTCGATCAGGAAGTAGTCGGAAAAAGGCGCGAACTGCTCAACGAAACGAAGAATGTTTTTTTCAATGTCCCGGGCGTCGGGCCGGCCGGGGCGGGGGACGGAAAGTGACCGCATGATGTCGATTTGCGGAAACCGGTCTTTGATGTCGATTTGCAGTGAAAAAAACTGATCGAATTCTTTTATCACCGTCTGCTGCTGGTCTGGAAAGGGCGAGAGGGTATCGCACAGGTGGATAAAATCCGGTTCGTAATATTCCAGCGCCGAAAAAATCCTGACCGGATCTTTAAAGAGCGGAATCAGGCCGCTTTTGACGCCCGCCTCCCGGATGACCTGAACGGTTTTACGAATGGTTGCATTTTTGCGCTTGTCCGTATCGGCCAGCACACTGCCGAGGTGATCGATGCCCATCGTGACCAGCGCTTCGGCTTCCTTTGGTTTTTGTATTTCGTAAATCTGGATGATTGTCTTTTTCATGAGCGGACCATATCACTTCGTGTCCTGATGATCAAGGTGGTGGCTTTCTTTGTTTTGCAGGGGATATCTGAAAAAGCCGCTTGATTTTATCGTCGTTTCACTCAATAATCGCTCGATATTTCCGATAGGTAACAGGAAGAAAGGATTTAAACGATGACGGCTTTGCAAAAGATCGAAGATATTTACGAAAACAGGGGCGCCCGCGCCCGTGAACTGCGAGACACGGGTAAAAAAGTAATCGGCTATTTCTGCTGCTTTGTGCCGGATGAAATCATCACGGCCTTTGATATGATTCCCTACCGCATCCAGGGCTCTCAGTCCGATCCCATTGACGAGGCGGATGCATTTCTGGAACCGATGGCCTGCCCGTTCGCCCGCAGCTGCTTTAACATGGCGCTCAAAGGCGAATATGATTTTCTCGACGGCTTTGTCGCGCCGCACAGTTGCGACACGATTGAACGGATGTACCATATCTGGCGCAGCAACAAGCCCTCGCCGTTTAATCACATGATCAATGTGCCGCACATGCTGGGGCCGTCATCCGACGCGTTTTACAAAAAAGAGCTGCAATTTTTCATTACCCGGCTGGAAGAATTCACCGGTCAAAAGCTGGATACGGATAAACTGCGTGCCGCCGTAAAGCTCTACAACCGACGCCGCGCGCTCTTGCGCGATCTGTACGACCTGCGCCGGGAAAATCCGCCGCGCGTGTCGGGAACCGAGATCACGCGGGTTTTGGTCGCGGGCATGGGCATTCCCGCGGCAGAGCACATCGACCTGCTGGAGGCGTTTATCAGCGAGATTAAAAAACGCCCTGCGCCCGCGCCCGACGGTCTGCCGCGCATTTTCTTATGGGGCAACGAGATTGACGACGTCGCCTTCATCAAACTGGTTGAAGAATGCGGTGCGCATGTGGTGATGGACGATTTGTGCACCGGGTCGCGCTTTTTCTGGGCGGATGTCGCAGAAACGGACGATCCGCTCGACGGCCTGACAGGCCGCTATCTTTGCACGCACTGCCCCAGAAGTCTCAAACCGCAGCAAGGTGATCGTGCCGAAGACCTGGAAAACCGCTTCGGCTACATGCGGGAATTTGTCTCCGAATGGAACGCCAACGGCGCGATTTTCTATATTGTCCGCTACTGCGATACCTGCGAGCTGGAAGGCCCGGATCTGCGGGAATACTTCAACAGCCTCAAGCTCCCCGTGCTGATGATTGAAGACGACTATTCGACATCGACGATGGGGCAGCTCCGAACGAGAATTCAGGCGTTTTTAGAAATGATCGCGTAAAAAGCGGTGGCAACCCGTTTTTTACAGGAACAAAGGAAAGGAATGACTATGGAACAGGCACAGCAGGTCAAAACCACCGCCGTGAAAGGCACGGAAACGGCGCGCGAGGTGCGCGCGCTGGTTAAAAATATTTATTCCGCCGCGCATGAGGCCAAGGCCGAAGGCAGGAAAGTCGCCTACATCATGGTGGCGTCCCAGTACGATGAAATCATCCGGGCGATGGATGTGGTGCCGCTGCCCACGGAAAACTACGCGGGCCTTTGCGCGGCCAAGCGCGATATGGACCGCTTTTTGCTCAAGGCCGAATCGGACGGTTATTCGCAGGTGCTTTGCAGCTACGCCCGCATCGGCCTGGGATTTGACAGCATGCGCAAGGACCTGGGGCACATCCCCGAAGGCAGCCCCGACGGCGGCATGCCGGTGCCGGATATGATGCTGGGCAGCTCCGCCGTGTGCGACCCGCGCTTTAAATGGTTTCAGGCCACCAGCCGCTTTTTACAGGCGCCGACATTCGGCATCGACGTGGTCGCGCCGCCGCCGCAAGCCGACTTAAACGAGGTGCGCGACTACTACATCAAATATCAGCGTGATCAGTTGCAGGCGCTGGTCGAATTTCTGGAGCGTCAGACCGGCCGGAAAATGGACAAGGAACGTCTGTGGGAGGCCATCCGTCTGGGTGATAAAGCCTGGCAGTTGTGGTACGACATCGACCGGCTGCGCGTGGCCGTGCCTTCGCCGATGCCCTCGCAGGATCATTTCAGCATCATGGTGGCGGGCCATTACTACACAGGCACACAGGTCGCCGTGGATTTCTATCAGAAACTCTACGATGAAGTGAAATACAAGGTGGACCATAAAATCGGCGTCATTCCCGACGAAAAATATCGCATTCTTTACGGCGGTGGCCTGCCGCCCTGGCACACCCTTTGGATTTTCAATTACTTTGAAAGTTTCGGTGCGGTGTTTGTCATTGAAAACGTTTATCGTGGCTTTGATCCGGTTGAAGTTCCGTCGCATGTTAAAGACCCTGTGGATTACCTGGCCTGGCGGGCCTTCCTGCGTTATACGACCTATCATGAAAAAGCCCGCGCGCGCAGCGGCAATCCCACGG
>JAWOJC010000243.1:0-2855 GCA_046484315.1 Smithellaceae bacterium
CATCACTGCGAAATCGCCAACAAGAATTCCGAAATCACACTGGCCGAGCACTACCCCACCATTTACGCCTCGGCGCTCATTGAAGACTGCATCGAAAAAGGAATCGCTCGCGAAGCGGGAGGCGCGCGTTTTAACTTCGGCCCCTGCATCGCGACCGCAGGCGCAACCGACGTGGGCGATTCGCTTATCGCCATCAAGAAGCGCGTGTTTGACGAAAAGAAAATATCGATGGCTGAGCTCGTGGACGCGCTGGACAAAAATTTTGAGGGGTCTGATGCACTTCGCGAAGAACTGCTCTCGGCCCCCAAGTTCGGAAATGATCTCGATGACGTCGATGATCAGGTGGCCTGGGTGATGAAAACCTATTGCGACGAAGTGGTTCAACATCAAAACGCAAGGGGAGGCCATCTCGTGCCTTACCAGAATCCGCTGGTCTGGTATGTGAGCACCGGCAAACTCGTCGGCGCTCTGCCTTCAGGACGCAAGGCCCGTGAGCCTCTTTCCGACGGTATTTCGCCCACGCGCGGCGTGGATGTGAGCGGCCCCACGGCTGTTTTTAACTCGGTGGGTAAAATCGACAACGCGGCGATCTTTTTCGGGCAGACGCTCAACATGCGGCTTGACCGCGACGTTTTTGCAAGCGAAGGCGGTGTGCGCATGCTCTCTTCGATGATTCGAACCTTTGTCGATTTGAAGATTCATCACTGCCAGTTTAATCTGGTGTCGTCGGAGGTCTTGCGCGCCGCACAGGAAACTCCGGAGGACTACTCGGATCTGACCATCCGCGTGGCAGGCTACGTCGCCTATTTCACCAGGCTTGGGCGCGACGTGCAAAACAGCATCATCGCCCGCAATGAACACGGGGTGGCC
Organism: Smithellaceae bacterium; assembly: GCA_046484315.1. Lineage (GTDB taxonomy): Bacteria > Desulfobacterota > Syntrophia > Syntrophales > Smithellaceae > UBA8904. The sequence goes on from JAWOJC010000243.1 coordinate 871, forward strand.
TGAGGCTTTGCGCAATCGCTCAGGCGATTTTCAGCAGGCTAAATTTTGTGAGCAAAATGTCTTGACGTTCGGAAATCGCTTAGATAGATAACCGCGCGAGCAAGATATTTGTATCAATACATTTCAAGTGAAGGAGAAGTTTTATGGAAAAAGATGTTGTTATTGTGTCGGCTTGCCGGACTGCCATCGGCAAGTTCGGCGGAACCCTGAAGGAGATTAATGCATCAACGATTGGCGCTGTAGCCATGAAAGAAGCCATTTCCCGCGCCGGAATCGATCCGGCGATTATTAATGACGTGCGCTTCGGGTGCTGCAACGAACATGTTGACGAAATGAATACGGCCCGCGTGGCGGCGCTGATGGCGGGCATTCCGGACCACGTTCCGGCTGTCACGGTCAACCGTGTCTGCATTTCGGGGATGGAAGCGGTGGTCTCCGGTGCGGCAATGATCAAGGCGGGGTATGCCGACGTGATTTTGGCCGGCGGCGTCGAGCAGATGTCCGCTTCTCCCTACGTTGTGCTCAATGCGCGATGGGGATGCCGTCTTCAGGATCATGTCTTCGTTGACAGTATGATCCACCAGCTCCACTGCGGTTCGCGCCTGCTTCCGGGGCCGGAAAAAGGGCCGCTCAAAGAAGGCGCGCTCATCGACATGTTCCGCGGAAAGCATTACATCATGGGGCAGACGGCGGAATTTGTATCCGAGCTTTATAAAATCTCCCGTGAAGAAATGGATGAAGTGGCGCTTCGGAGCCACAACAACGTCGAACGGGCAACGAACGACGGGTCGTTTAAAGCGGAAATCGTTCCCATCGAGATTCCGCAGAAAAAAGGAAAGCCGCCCATTATTTTCGATAAGGATGAGCATTTCATGAAGGGCCTGACGATGGATCAGCTTGCCGCCCTTCCACCTGCCTTCGCGCCAAAGATCGGCAAAGTGACGGCGGGCAATTCCTCCGGATTGAACGACGGCGCCTCCGCGTTGGTGATCATGTCCGCCGAAAAGGCCAAAGAGCTGGGCCTCAAGCCTCTGGCCCGCATCAAGGCCGTGGGCTACGGCGGCTGCCATCCGTCGGTGATGGGCCTGTCACCCGCGCCTGCGGTGCGCAGCCTCCTCACGAGCTCCAATCTGAAAATCGCGGATTTTGAGCTGATGGAAGTCAACGAAGCTTTTGCCGGCCAGTACATTGCCTGCGAAAAAGAACTGGGGCTCAACCGTGAAATCACCAACGTGAACGGCTCCGGCTGCGGCCTCGGGCATCCGACCGGCTCCACCGGCTCGCGCCTCCTGGTGACGCTCCTGCATGCGATGCAGAAGCGCGGCAATACACTGGGACTGGCCACGCTGTGCGGCGGCGGCGGTGTCTCAATCGCCACAGCGCTGGAAATGCTGTAGCAGAATTTTAACCATAGCTGGCAGGGAGAAGGCACTTCAAGCGACTTCTCCCTGCCCCATATCAAAGGAGTTTGTTTGAATGAAGAAGTACCGTGTGATCATCTGGGGCATGGGCAGCGTCGGACGCTACGCCGTGAAAATGATTCAGTCCAAAAAAACGCTTCAACTCGTGGGCGCCATTGATGTGGATCCCGCAAAAATTGGCAAGGATGCGGGAGAGGTTTTTGGGTTTCCGAAAACAGGCGTTCTCATCTCGGATGATGTTGATGCCGTGCTGAGTCTTACAGCCGATGTGGTTTTGTTCTACCTGCCTGACATGCGCGACGAAGGCGATAACCGCCCATCCGGGTTTACGCGCGGCGCCGAAATGGTTTGCCGCGCCCTTCGCGCCAGGAAAAATGTGCTCACCACGCAGGCCCTGTATCATCTGCACAAAACCGCGCCGAAGCTTTACGATATGATTCACGCCTGCGCGCTGGAAAATGGTGTCACCTTTGTGCAGCAGGGCATATTCCCGGGGCTTTATAACCCCTACCTTCCGGTGGTTCTGGCGTCGATGGCGGGCCGCGTGGATCGCGTCATCGTCAC
>JAWOJC010000077.1:0-7777 GCA_046484315.1 Smithellaceae bacterium
AAAAAAAAGACCGTTCATCGTCGCTGAATCAAAAAAAACAAATATGAAGGCTTTGGAGGGCTGTCCAATAAACAAAATTTAATTTATGTTTACATAAGATATCTTATAGGACATAACAGAAACGCGTTTTTACGGAAACATTCCTAATGATTGAGAAATAAGACGTTTCATGAAATGTTGATCATTTAGCCTTTATCCTTGATCCTGCTTTAAACCCCGTCTTCTGCAAGTTGTTCAATGAGACTGATCTGCTTGTCGGTCAGCTTTTTGGGAACTTCGATATTGATCCTGACGTACTGATCGCCTTTGGGCGCTCCTTTGAGTCCCGGCACACCGTATCCCTTCATGCGGATTTTGGTATTGTTCTGTGTTCCGGGGGCAATCTTCAATCTTTTACTCGCACCATCAAGCGTGGGAACATCGACCGAGGTTCCCAAAGCAGCCTGGGTGAATTTGATGGTTTTTTCGATATAAAGGTCGCTCCCGTCTCGGGTAAAGAGAGGATGCGGCGCTACTGTGATATTTAAGTATAAATCCCCATTTGGACCACCGTTGTAACCTGCCAGTCCTTTGCCGGGCAATCTGAGCTTCTTTCCGGTGCTGATACCAGCGGGAATCTTCACACTGATCTCTTCGATGCGGTTTTCAATTTGCAAAGAAAGCTTCTTGTCTGCGCCAAATACGGATTCTTCTAATGATATTGAAAGATTATACTCAACATCCTGTCCCTTTTGCGCCATTTGACGCCCGTACTGCTGCTGCCCGCCCATACCACCGAAGATTCCCGCAAACGGGTCTTCAGAATCATGAGATGCGCCCCCTCTTCTGCCGGTGCGAAATGTGGTTGTTCGTCCCCCTCCCCTGGAGCCGCCAAAACCAAAACTGCGCAGTATTTCATCCAGATCGAACCCGCGAAAGATGTCTTCCTGGGAATATTGCTGGCGAAACTGGTCGGCAGATCCGAAATTGTCGTATTGTTGGCGTTTTTCCGCATCGCTCAAAACGGCGTAGGCTTCACTGATTTTTTTGAATTTGTCTTCCGCTGCTTTGTTATCCGGATTTTTGTCCGGATGCCATTTAACGGCCAGTTTTCGGTAGGCTTTTTTAATGTCGTCGGCCGATGCTTTTTTATCGACGCCAAGTACCTGATAGTAATCTTCTGCCATAAATTCTGCTCGTGTCCTTTTTCAACAGGAATAATATTTTGGGTAATTTAAGCAGTAATTCCCATTTGAAAAGCGTCTAAATTCAATTTAACCAATTTTTGAGGAAAGGTTTTTTTAATCACTCTTTCCCACACGGACTGCTCAATTTTCATTAAATTGGATACCGCGCCCAGAAGGACAACATTGGCTGCTTTGATATTACCGGCCTTCCGGGCCAGATCGGCCGCGTCAAAAGCAATAACCCTGCTATAATGCGCTTTTAAAAAGCCAATAACATCATCAGGATATGTTGATATTCCCATGTTAACGGCCGGCGGGTAGATTTCTTCTGTGTTGACAATGATAGCGGCATCTTTTTTAAGGAACTTCAGATAGCGCAGGGCTTCCATTTTCTCAAATGAAATTAGCGTTTCGATGCTGCCTGCTTCAGCCAGTGGAGAATAGACCTTTGTGCCATAGCGTACATGGCTTGTAACACAACCGCCCCTCTGTGCCATGCCATGGACTTCGCTTTTTTTGAGATCAAGGCCCGCTTCCATCATGGCTTCACACATGATATCGCTGGCCCTTAAAATTCCCTGGCCGCCGACGCCGGCGAACAATATACTTTTTACATTAGAATCCATCATTTACAATTTCCTTTTCTTTAACCGATGGCGCCGAATTTACAGACTTGCGCGCATAATCCGCATCCATTACAAAGCGTTTCGTCAATAAACGATATGCCCTTGCGTTTGGACCCTTCTTTGGTGACCCCGTTTCTCCATGAAATCGGTGGGCAATTCAAATCCAGGCAGACCTTACAGCCTTCGCATTTATCCGGATCGATTTTGGCAGGGGGGTTTTGTTTAAGATTGGCTCTTTTAAAAAGTGCGCAGGGTCTCTCTGCAATAATGACCGATGGGCCGTTACTGGCCAGTTCTTCCTTAATTGCGGTGCGGGATTCATCGAGGTTATTCGGGTCGATAACCTTTATATTTTCAACACCCAGAGCTGATACTAAAACCTTTAAATCAACTTTTTTGGCCTCTTTGCCTAAAAGTGTATAACCTGTGCCGGGATGCTCCTGCATGCCGGTCATAGCCGTGGTGCTGTTGTCCAGAATTATGATCAGGGCATTGCTGTTATTGTAGACCATATTTAATAGCGGGGTGATGCCGGAATGCAGGAACGTGGAATCGCCGATAACCCCGACGACCTTCCCTTTCCCTTTCTCCCCTAACGCTTTGCTCATGCCGTGGGCCATCCCGATGCTTGCTCCCATACAGATACAGGAGTGCAGGCCTTCGAGAGGTTTCATATAAGAAAGTGTGTAACAACCGATATCGCCATGGACGTAGGTCTTGGATTTCTTCAGTGCGTAGAAAAGCCCACGGTGCGGGCAGCCGGGACAGAGATTCGGCGGCCTCGGCGCGAGAGGCTCCGAATAAGGAGAGACGGCCCCCTGCATTTCCCCGTTGATTGCGCTTTTAATGATGCCGGGATCGAATTCGTTGGTATATGGAAAGATATCTTTACCGATAACGGTAATTCCCATGGCCTTGATCTGTTCTTCCAGGTAGGGGTCTAGTTCTTCAACGACATAGATTTTCTTTACTTTGGATGCAAAATCCAGGATCATTTTCTCCGGCAGCGGATAGACCAGTCCCAGTTTCAGATAGGAAAACCGGGGAAATACATCTTTTGCGTAATTATAGGGCATCCCTGCGGTAATAATGCCGACTTCCGGATCATTAATCTCCATTTTGTTTTCCGCAAACGTTTCCGCGAATTGCTTTAACGCCTGCTGACGTTTTTCCACTTCTACCCGCCGCGTGCGGGCATTGGTAGGAACCATGACGTATTTTTCAGCATTATGTTTTAAAGTGATTTTGTCCTGCGCCTCGAGTGGTTCGGTCAAGGTCACAACCGATTTTGAATGGGAAACCCTGGTGGTGGATCGCAGAAAAACCGGCGTGTCGAATTGTTCGCTGATTTGAAACGCGAGTTTGATATAATCTTTGGCTTCCTGGGGATCGGCAGGTTCCAGCATGGGGATTTTGGCAAATTTGGCGTAATTGCGGTTATCCTGTTCATTTTGCGAACTGTGCATGGAAGGGTCATCGGCGCTGATAATGACCAAGGCGCCTTCGATACCTGTATAACTGACAGTAAAAATCGGATCGGCAGCCACATTGACGCCGACGTGCTTCATCACGGCCAGTGCCCTGACACCGCCCAGGGCGGCGCCGATGGCAACTTCCACCGCGACTTTTTCATTGGGGGCCCATTCCGCGTAGACACCGTCATATTTTGCATATTCTTCAAGAATTTCAGTGCTTGGCGTACCCGGGTAGGCGGCGGCAAAACGAACGCCTGCTTCATAAACACCACGGGCAATGGCTTCATTTCCTGACATAAGTACTTTTTTCAACTTCTTAGCCTCCGTATAATCACAGTCCGTTTAAAAACGGGACTGCATAATTCAGCTCAGTGTGGATATTTTGCGTTTGATGAACAGGAGCGCGGCCGGTTCAGTCGTTATTTCCAGAGCTTTTTTGTAATATTCCAATGCTTTTTCTTTATTGTCCAAGGCTTCATACATCCGCGCGATATTGCGCAGTCCGATCATTTCAAAACCCACGTTGTAGGTTTTCTGTGCCAGTTCAAAATATTTCAGGGCTTCGTTGAAGTCTGCCTTGCGTTCATAACAATATCCCAGCGATGTCAAAGCCAGAAATTTCACGCCTGATTTATCGGTTCTTGTTTTACTGACGAATTTCTTGTAGGCGGCGATCGATTCATCCATTTCGCCACGTTTGAAATGAATGTTTCCTAAATGATAGTAGGCCATCTTACCGCTCCAACTGTAGGGATATTTTGCGATGATTTCATTGAATATCCCGACATTTTCTTCAATGCTTTCCTTATTTTCGCCACTCTGAATCAGGTTTTGCTGAGCCGTGGCATAAAGTTTTAAAGCGGCGTTGGAATAATAACTCCAATAAAAATAGATGCCCACAACCAGAATAATTGCACAAACCAGGGCTGACGCAATTACCGTGACGCGTGTTTTGTTTTCTAAAACGTAATCGCCCAGTTGTTCAAAGGTGGATTGAAACGCATCCGGGCTTTTCAGATCTTTTTTTGATAATTTCGCGGCCATATTATTCCCCTTTATTAATTTTAAATTTGTCGGTCAACGCCAGAAGGATTTGCGGTATACGGCGGATTTTACCTTCATTATTCGTGCAGGCGTGAATGGTATAGCCCTCCACGAGAATCTTTCCATGACTTTCATCCCATATTTTCGAATTAAAACGTATCGTGGCTCTTTTTATGTAATCGAAGCTCGTTTCAATCGTGACGATCTGATCGTATTTCGCAGGTGACAGATAATGACATGAGACCTTGGTTAAAGGAAGATTGAGTCCGATTTTTTCCAGTTCTGAATAGGCGACGCCCAACTGACGCATCAGTTCGTTTCGTCCCAGCTCAAACCAGCGAATATAGTTAGTATGATAGACAATTCCCATTGCGTCCGTGTCAGCGTAGATCACCCGGACTTTGGTTAAATTAGTTTCCAAGTGTGGCACTCCAGTCCCGGATGAATTTTTCCATCAGGAGATATCCCGGGGATACCAGGATACCGCTTGCCTTTGCTTCCGCTTCCGTAAAGGGGCGTCCCGCGCCGAGGTTTTCGTCCGGAATCGATGATAACACGGCAAACGGACTTGGATCACCGACATGGGTCTTGAGTTCGACAGGGGTCGGATGATCGCTTAAAACAAGAATGCGGTAGTCACCGAGTTTGCCGATATTGTTCAGAATGGGCCCGACAATTTTCTCATCGAAAAATTCGATGGCCTGAATTTTTCCCCGCACATTGCCCTCATGGCCCATTTCATCGGGGGCCTCCAGGTGCAGAAAAACAAAGTCCATGAATCTGAGTGCGTCTAAGGCCATTTTGGCCTTGCCTTCGTAATTGGTGTCGATATAGCCAGTGGCGCCTTCAACATGCAAAGGCTTTAAGCCGACAATGGTCCCTAGTCCGTTGAGCAGGTCGACCGCTGAAATCATGCCGCCTTTGATGTCATATTTCTGTGTCATTAAAACCAGCTGCGGTTTTCTGCCTTGGCCCCAAAGCCAAATAGCGTTGGCCTGTTTCTTTCCATCCGCGAGCCGCTTTGCATTTACAGGGTGGTGCTTTAAAACATCCGCCGCTTTTTGCATCAGCACGTTGACTTCTTCAGCAGATTCTCCGGCAGGCAGATAACCGGCAATCGCTTTTCCGGGGATATCATGAGGCGGTGTTGTCTCGGGAGAGCCTGTGGCATTTCGCCAAACCAGCAAATGCCGGTATCCCACACCCGGAAAAAACTGCAATGACGTCCCTCCGCAAGATTTGTTCAGATCGGCAATAATTTCCTTTGCTTCCGTAGAGGAGATGTGACCCGCTGTAAAATCATCCATGAAGGCATTGTCTGTTTCCTGCTCGCCGATACAGACGAGATTGCAGCGGTAGGCCATATCGTTTGGGCCCAGGTGGATGCCCATGCTGGCCGCTTCCAGCGGTCCTCGTCCTGTATAGGTTTCTTCCGGATTGTAGCCGAGCACGCTCAGGTTGGCCACATCGGATCCGGGTGTAAACCCCTGGGGAATGGTGTCTACCCGTCCCAACGTCCCCTGGGAGGATATCTGATCCAGAAACGGTGTCAGGGCGCATTGAAGCGGGGTTTTCCCGCCTAACGTCTCACAAGGGTAATCCGCCATGCCGTCGCCCAGCAATACGATATATTTCATTTATTTTCCTGTTTTCAAACCTAAAGCTCGTCTTCGATGCGAATCAAAATGGTTTTATTTTTGACCACATCGAGCCTGTTAATTTTTTTCAATGCCTGACGGACATTCTTTTCTTTCGCCTTGTACGTGGTCATGACAATGGGCACCGGTCCCGCCTCTTCCTGCGCCTTTTGAATGACGGTCGCGATACTGATGTGGTATTCACCCAGAATACCGGATATGTTTGACAAAACACCGGGACGGTCCAAAACGGAGAAGCGGAAGTAATATTTGGTTTCGATATCGTCCATGGGAACCAGGTTTATGGCTTTCATGCCCTTTTCATTCATGGAACGCAGCGGTATTCGGCCGGATATGCCTTTTAAAACGTTGCGCGCACTGTCCATGATGTCGCTGAAAACGGCGCTGGCCGTGGGCATCATGCCCGCTCCCTGACCGAAAAGGAATACCGGGCCGGACGCGTCACCCGTCAGATGAAAGGCGTTGTAGTTCTGGTTAACGTTAGCCAGAAGATGCCCGGATGAAATCATGGTCGGATGAATTCTGGCCTCTACTGCGCCGTCTTTAAGAAGGCCGATCGCCAGCAGTTTTATGCGGTATCCCAATTCCCTCGCAAAGGAGATATCCTGGGCGCTGATTTTAGTGATCCCTTCGAGATAGATATCCTTGAGATTGACTTTTTTTCCATAGGCCAGCGACAAAATGATCGCCATCTTATGGGCCGTGTCGATGCCTTCGATGTCGAAAGTCGGATCGGCTTCGGCAAAACCCAACAATTGAGCCTCTTTTAACACGACATCGAAGGGTTTTTCCTCATCCGTCATTTTGGTTAAAATGAAGTTGCAGGTGCCGTTCATGATGCCCACAATGGAATTGATCCTATTGGCGACCAGGGACTCTTTGAGTGTTTTGATAATCGGAATGGTCCCGCCGACACTGGCTTCAAAACCGACATCCACGCCTTTTCTCTGCGCGGCCGGAAATATTTCATTGCCGTAGGTGGCCAGTAGAGCCTTGTTGGCGGTCACCACATGTTTGCCGTTTTTGATCGCTTCGAGCACATAGGTGCGAGCCGGTTCATATCCACCCATCAGCTCAATAACGATGGATATTTCCGGATCATTCAGAATGTCCCGGGCGTTGGTGGTCAAAATTTGCGCGGGTATTTTAATACCGCGTGACTTTGTGATGTTGATATCGGCAATTTTCTTCAAGACCAGCTTTGCGCCGAGCTTTTTGGTGATCATTTCCTCATTCTGGCGCAGCAATCTGATCACACCGGTGCCGATATTGCCAAAACCGATCAAACCGATATTAATTTTTCTCATTTTTTTCACCTCAAAGCCTCGCGAAAGACGCTGAATTCCAATCGTTCAACCGCATCGACAAGCGCAGATACCTATATCAAATCCCGTTGTTTTGTCAAACAGATATGAGATGAGGACGAATAAATCTACGAGGAGGTCAATTGCCTGTAGGCTTCGTCGTGGGCCGGTGTGGGAATGCCTGATTCAAGGCCAGCCTCGATCAGATAAGCCGTCAGCGTGTCAATTTCTGTGGGTTTGCCTTTTTCACGGTCTAACTGCATGGAGGTCTTTGCGTCAAAAGCAAAGCGGCCGACCTGCGCCATGGTTTTGTCAATTGCATCGGCGGGCAGTTGGATATTTCGCGCGGCGGCCACGGCGACCACTTCTTCCATCATTTGTCGGAGTCTTGCCTTTAAATCAGGGTCCGCCAGGACGGCGCCGTAGCGACCATCGCCCGCATCAGGGCGAGCGTGTCCGGCGCGATCGTGAAATCCTCGAAGCGGGCTGCGAAGCGGGCCACGC
>JAWOJC010000313.1:0-3321 GCA_046484315.1 Smithellaceae bacterium
TTTTTTAAATACCGTAAAAATTTCATCCAGCTTTCTTTATCCTCTTTGGCGCCTTCTTGAACACCAAGGACGTGACGATAGCCATCCTGATCCACCCCAATGGCTACAAGGATGCTGACGTTCTTCACTTCACCGGCAGAAAAAGGGGTCAAATCTTTATTCTTGACATTTGATCCAAACGCTTTTGGAAAATAGGTTATGCGTAAGAAAACGAAATGGTGATTGGCGGGTGGAAAGTGACATTTCAAGACTTATTTCGCACGCGTATGCATGTCAATAATGAAGTATGCTGTGTCCCGAATTCAAGGCTGGCGGACGTCACCTTTTTTCGTCATTTTGACTTTTCTCTTCAGCGGCTGCGTTGCGCAGCGAAGTGACCCACCTTGCCCGTTGTGCGTTCCGAAAAAGACACGGTGGACTTTGATGCCTCGTTTTTCGAGCTCGGCCTGGATGGCGCGGTTGTCATTGTGCCGGTTATACGACAGAATGTAGTTACGGGAATTGACGGGAACGCCGTTGACAGCCAGTCGCTGAACATCTGCCAGGCTGACTCTGATCAGGTCCCAGCCCTGGAGCTCTTTGGGTAGGCCGTCAACGAAGGCTTCTTCGCAAACGATGGCCAACCCCTTGCGCGGCACGGAAAGCACGCAGTCCAGATGCAGCACGCTTTCAATAAGCCGAACGCGTTTCACCTGATATTGATCGCCTAAAATGTTTTTGAGCCACCGGTAGCCTGCCTCGTTGGATCCTACGCTGGGATTTTGCGTATTGCCGACTAAAATGGTTTTACCCAGCACGATGACGTCGCCACCCTCCAGAAACGGTGTGTCCGGCCGGGCGGGTTTAAGCAGCTCCGTGTGCGGCATGGAAAACCATTTAACCGCCGGGTCGGAACATTTTTCGGACAGAATATCCCGGAATCCGGATATGTCCACCTTGCGAATCGGCGTGCGCAAATTGAACTCGATGACGTTGCTGCCGATGACGGCCATATTGTCCCGGGGAAAGTCTTGGCTAAACCCGTTTAGCAACACATCAGCGCCGTAATATTCCTTGACAAAATCGACGGTGATCTCCGTCGGACGATAGATCTTGACGCCCAGAGATTTCAATATCGCGATAAAGGCCTGATTTTCCTCCTCCAGCATCTGCGTCTCGCTTTTCCCCGTTTCGGGATTGATCATTTCCGTCCAGAGCATCCCCGCTGTCTTCCGGGCGTAATCCGCCTCATCTTCCGGCAGTATTTTAAGCGCGTCGGCAAACCATTTCGCTTCCAGCGAAGGGGACATGCCGTATGGCAGGCCGACAATCACCTCCTTGAGATCACCGTATTCGTAATCCACGTAAACAGAAGGTTCCGTCGCCATCGCCGATCGGACAAAAACCGGGAAGCATCCAAACGCGACAACCGCGCATAAAAACACGATCATATTTTTCATGACATTCCTCCTAGGGACGCTGTTTGTGTATAGATTTCATAGCGAACACTTGTTAACGCCATCCTTCGCTTGTTCGCCGGACCGGCTAGGACACTTGATTCCCGATCATTTCCAGCGACGGGGCGGATATGTTCTTGGTCAGCGGGTATTCCTTCTTGCCCGGGTAAACTACCCATAATTTCAGCCGGGCTAAAGCATCGCTGTCTATTCGTTGTTCGACAATTTTCATACAAGCCCCCTATCAGAACATCCTTGAAATATCAAATACATCGTTTGATATTTCAATATAACCGAATGGGGCAAGACCCAGGACGCCCTGAATTCGGGAGCCAACGGGGCCATCCTTTATTTTTCTGCGCTTTACGGTGCAGCTCTCTGGGAAGTGTGCGCAGCGCCTCTTCCGTTATTCTTCCATTGTTTCGGCTCAACTTCTCCGTTACCGCTCCGGGCGGCGCCGGAACGCATAGAGGCCCGGACAGGCCACAAGCCGCTTTTTATGCGATAGGCGACAAACCTTTTTTCCGCATAATCCGTTACAGTATTTTATGAGCATCTCCGATATAGGCCTAGGAACAAAAAACACTGATTCGAGAGGCATTTCATGAAGTTTACACGGTATCTCTTTATTATTCTGATTCTGACCGTAATCGCTTGCCCCGTGGCAGCGGGCGCGCAGACGGCGTCAAAAATATCGTGTCTCGGGCAGATCATCGCGGGTGAGCGGTCGATGGTTCTGTCGGCGCCGCAGGACTCTGTGATGGGCCAGTTGCTGGTCAAGCGGGGCGACCGTGTAGCGAAAGGGGCGGAACTGGCGCGCCTGAGGGATTTCGACATCCGGTCGGCTGCCGTCGAATCCGCCAGAAAAGAAATTTCGCTTGCCCAGGCGGGACTGGCGCTTGTTAAAAACGCGGAGCGGCCCGAACGGATTTCGGCCCAACAGGCTGTTGTCGCCGCGAGAGAAGCGGCCGTTGGCCTGAATTCGGCGCGCAAAGCGCGCTATGAAAAACTGCACGCAAATAAATATGTTTCCGACGAAACCTATGAAACGATTGATTACAACTACGAGGCGGCAAGGGCGGATCTGCTGCGCGAAAAAAATGTTCTAAGCGCCATGACTTCCGGCCGTGAGGAAGAAATTCGTCAGGCCGCAGCCCGTGTGGATGTGGCACAGGCCAATTTGCGGCTTGAACAGGCACGCCTGGAGGCCCAGCGCATCCGCGCGCCGATTGGCGGGACGGTGCTGTCGGTACTGGCGTATCCCGGTGAAGCGGTGGGCGAGCAGGGCATTTTAGAACTGGCGGATACAGACAATATCATGATTCTTGCCGAAGTCTATGAAACGGATGCCGCACAGGTAAAAACGGGAAGCCGCGCGCAAATTCGATCCGGCGTGTTTGCAGGCGAGATTGGCGCAAAGGTGGTGGAGATCGAACGGAAGGTTCAGGCAAGCCGTATTTACCCGCTCGATCCCAGGCGTCACGCCGACCGGCGCATTGTGCTCGTGCGCCTGAAACCCGATGCGCCTGAGCGCCTGGCGCCTTTCATCAACGCTCAGGTCACCGTGATGATCAATACACCATGAAGGCAATTGAGCGATTGAAAATCTGGCTTATGCCCGGCGGCATTCCGCTGGCCTGGCGTCAGTTAACCTGCGACAAGAAGCGCTTTGCCACGGCTCTGGCCGGCGTTTCCTTCGGCGTGGTGATTATGCTGTTTCAACTGGGTATTTTCCAGGCGTTCATGACGATGGTTATCCGGCCTATTGTGGCGATCGAGGGCGATCTGATGCTCATCAGTCCGGATTTCCAGTATTTTGCCACGCCCGGCGAGTTCGCGGAAAGGCGGCTCTACCAGGCGCTGGGCGATCCGGACGTGGATGAGG
>JAWOJC010000173.1:0-5158 GCA_046484315.1 Smithellaceae bacterium
ACGAGGATTCCTGGGGCATCTACACAGACCCGCGGATTTTACTTCAGGATGTGCGTGATCATTTCGGTCCTGTCGTGGTTCCCCCGAATTCTCTTTTTGTGATGGGAGACAACCGCGACGAGAGCGCGGACAGCCGCTTCTGGGGCTTTGTCGACCTCAAGGACGTGGAAGGAAAAGCGCTGATCATCTACTGGTCATGGAACAGCGATGATTTCAAATTGCGATGGGACCGTCTGGGCAAGCTGCTTCATTGATCCGGAGATATTTTCACCGCGCCTCTTTTGACCCGTCAGGAGAGGCGCCTGCTGTTGCTTTTGTTTCATTGCACCTTCACCAGAAATCGAGGGAATTGCCTTGTCCAAAAAGAAGCCCCGTTCCAAAACGCAGGAAACCATCGAGGCGATTATCATCGCCATTTTGATTGCAGCCGTTGTCCGGGTTTTTCTCGTGGGTAATTACGCAATCCCGTCAGAGTCCATGCTCCCCACCCTGTTGGCAGGCGACCGGATCATCGCCAACAAGGTGATCTACGGCATCAAAATACCCCTGTTAAGAAAAACCCTTATTCCTGTATCAAAACCCAAGCGGGGCGAGATTGTCATTTTCATTTATCCGGAAGACCGCTCCAAGGATTTCGTCAAACGGGTCATTGGCGTGGCCGGCGATAAGATTGAAATCAGAAATAAAAAAATATGGCTCAACGATCAGGCATACAGCGACGCTTACGGCATTTACACGGACCCACGCATCTATCCGGCCATCCTTCAGCACCGCGATAATTTCGGACCGGTCGTCGTTCCCGAAAACGCAATTTTTGTAATGGGTGACAACCGCGACTGGAGCCTCGACAGCCGCTTCTGGGGTTTTGTCGACCTCGGTGATGTGGAAGGCAGAGCCTCCTTTATTTACTGGTCATGGAACAGCGATGAAAAAGAGGGGATTTTCAAGAAGCTTCGCTTCGACCGTCTGGGCACATGGCTGAATTGATTAAAAATCATCAGGGAGATTTTTAGGGGCTTGACAGGCAACCGGCTCTCATGTATGAAGCAGACCAATTAACACCTTTTAAGTCAATCCGGTGAGATTGAAAAAGGACTCAAACCATGAAAAAAATGTTCAACACGATTACGACAGCCTTTCTCCGTAAGGGGAAAGGCTTTTTTTATGCCCGATGACCGGCCGATGGCATGTTTGGCCCCGGACAATATTTGACCGAGGAGAGAGAAAATGACAAAAAAAACAACTGCGAAAGTCGTCCTGGACAGTGAAGGGATTGACCGGGGACTGACCCGCATCGCCTATGAAATTCTCGAAAAGAATAAGGGCATGGATAATCTGGTCCTGGTCGGCATCCGTACGGGAGGCATCTATCTGGCCGGAAGGCTTCAGAAAAAAATGTCGGCCATTGAAGGCCGGGAAGTTCCGCTGGGCATTCTCGACGTCACGCTCTACCGCGATGACATCGCCACATCGAACAAAAAACCGCCGCTGGGTAAGACACAGATTCCCTTCGACCTGACAGACAAAAAGGTGGTCCTGGTCGATGACGTGCTCTTCACCGGACGGACCATCCGCGCGGCCATGGACGCGCTCATCGACTTCGGTCGCCCCAGAATGATTCAACTGGCCGTGCTGATCGACCGTGGCCACCGGGAACTGCCTATCCGGGCGGATTACGTGGGAAAAAACCTGCCCTCTTCTCTGTGGGAAGCGGTCAGCGTCAATCTCATGGAAAAAAACGGCAAAGATGAAGTTTTGATCGAAGAAGGCATATAAACCATCCACAACAGACAAGGTTCAACCTATGATGAAACTCGCAAAAAAAGACGTCCTCGGCATTGCGGACATGCCCGTCGAGGAAATCGAACTGATTCTGGAAACCGCAGAATCATTCCTGGAAATTTCGACGCGCGATATTAAAAAAGTCCCGACGCTGCGCGGCAAAAGCATCATCAACCTGTTTTACGAGGCCAGCACACGAACCCGCACATCCTTCGAAATTGCCGGGAAGAGGCTCAGCGCCGACACGATCAACATTTCCGCGTCGACCAGCTCCACCGTGAAGGGCGAAACCCTGATCGACACCGCGCGCAACCTCGAAGCCATGAATCCCGACATCATCGTCCTGAGGCATTCTGCCGCGGGCGCCCCTCACCTGCTGGCTTCGCTCGTTAAACAATCCATCATCAACGCCGGTGACGGCGCCCACGAACACCCTTCGCAGGCGCTTTTGGACATGATGACGATAAAAGAGAAGAAAGGCAGGCTTGCCGGGCTGAAAGTAGCGCTCGTCGGAGACATTTTGCACAGCCGGGTCGCCCGATCCAATATTTACGGCCTTTCTAAAATGGGCGCTGAAGTGGTTGTCGCGGGTCCCGCCACCATGCTGCCGCGCGATATCGATCAGATGGGTGTCCGGGCCTACACAAGAATCGAAGACGCGATTGCAGACGCCGACGTGGTTATGATGCTGCGCATTCAACTGGAAAGGCAAAAACAAAATATCTTCCCGTCGCTTCGTGAATATGCCCAGCATTACTGCCTGAATCGGAAAAACTTTAAACTCGCCAAACCGGACGCCATCGTCATGCACCCGGGCCCGATGAACCGCGGCGTGGAAATCTCGCCGGATATTGCCGACGATCCGGACGTCTCCGTCATTCTCGATCAAGTCAACAACGGCGTCGCCGTCCGCATGGCGCTGCTTTATCTGCTTTCCGGAGGAAACGAATGAAACTCTTGTTAAAGGGCGCAAGGGTCATTGACCCGGCTTCAAAAATAGACGGCCTGATGGACATCCTGGTGAAAGACGGAAAAATCGCGGCTTGCGATACCACCATTACCCCCCCGGAGGATGCCACAATACTGAACCTCACCGGCCTGGTGGTCACACCCGGTTTAATCGACATGCATGTCCACTTGCGCGAGCCGGGACTGGAATATAAGGAAACCATCGCCTCCGGCTGCGAAGCTGCGGTTGCCGGCGGTTTCACCTCCATTGCCTGCATGCCCAACACGTCACCGGTAAACGACAATCGCTCTATTACCGAATTCATCCGCCGCAAGGCCGCCGAAACCAATCTGGCCCATGTCTATCCTATCGGCGCGATCAGCATCCATTCGGAAGGAAAGCAACTGACGGAATTCTGGGATCTCAAGGAAGCGGGTGTGATGGCACTGTCCGACGACGGCAACCCCGTCATGGACGCGGCTCTGATGCGCCGCGCGATGGAATATGCTTACTCACTGGATTTGCCGGTGATTCAGCATTGCGAAGACAAAAACCTTTCCGCAGGCGGCCTGATGAATGAAAGCTTTCAGGCCACCATCCTGGGATTGCAGGGCATTCCCAATATTTCCGAAGATATCATGGTGGGGCGCGATATTCTTATTGCCGAATACACGCGCACGCGCGTTCACATCGCGCATGTCAGCACCGCAGGCGCGGTGCGCCTGATCCGTGACGCGAAAGCGCGCGGGGTAAAGGTCACAGCGGAAACCGCGCCGCATTATTTTACACTGACGGATGAATCGCTTAAGAATTACGACACGCACTATAAAGTGAGCCCGCCGCTGAGAAGCGCATCCGATGTGGCCGCGATTAAAGAAGGCCTGGCCGACGGCTCCATCGACGCCATCGCCTGCGATCATGCCCCGCACGGCCGCACAGACAAAGAAGTTGAATTTGAATACGCCGCCAACGGCATCAGCGGTCTGGAAACATCCCTGGGGCTGAGTCTTAGTCTGGTGCAGGCAGGCGTTCTCACCTGGACCGGACTGATCGCCGCCATGAGCACCCGTCCGGCACAAATTCTGAATCTGCCCAAAGGCACACTGGCTCTCGGTGCGGACGCCGACATCACGGTGATCGACCCGGAACTTCCCTGGACCATCGATGTAAAAAAGTTTCGCTCACGCGGAAAGAATTCGCCTTTTTCCGGCCGCCCCGCCAAAGGACGGGCCGTTTTAACCATTGTAGACGGCATCATTAAATACGACGGACGCCCGCAAACATGAGTGCAAGGGAAACCCACAAAACCGAAGGATTTGTATTACGTACACTGGGCTATGGAGAATCCGACCTGATCGTCACCTTCTACAGCCGGGAATACGGCAAGCTCAAGGGGATCGCCAAAGGGGCCAAAAGAAGCAAAAAACGCTTCGCCAACGTGTTTGAACCTTTCTCTCTGACAAGCATCCTGTTTTCTCGAAAAAACCGCGACGGCCTGGCCTTTATCGAAGCGTGTGACATTCTCGATCACTATGCCGCCATCCGATCGGACCTGGAAAAAACATTGATTGCCTCTTATTTCATCGAGCTTACCGATCATTTCAGTCCGGAAGGCAAATCCAACGAAACCCTGTTTCTGCTGTTGACGGATTTTCTGTCACTGCTGACAAGGGAAAGCATATCGGATGTCATGATTCGTTTTTTTGAGATGCGCCTGCTGAAAATCGCCGGCTTTGATCCGGCCCTGGAGGCCTGTGTACGCTGCAAAACACCTCTGACCAACGGCGGCTCATATTATTTTTATCCGAACGCGGGCGGCATCCAGTGCGCCGCCTGCGCGCGTCCCGAACGCTACGATCAGTGCATCTCCGCCGGCACCGTCCGCACCCTGCTTTTAGGAAAAGATATGGACATGGAAAAAATGAAAAGGGTGTGCCTGTCGGATGGCCTGTCCGTCGAATCGCGTAATATTCTTTGCGGCTTTATTTCCTACGTGCTAGGCAAAGAAGTAAAATCCCTCAAGGTCATGGAACAGGTGCGCAGATATTGTCCATAAAGCGATCCGACAAACACGTGCCGGAACTGCTGATTCCCGCCGGCAATCTGGAAAAATTGCGCACGGCGATTCTATACGGCGCGGATGCCGTCTATATCGGGGTTTTGGGTTTGTCTTTGCGCTCCCCGGCCGCGGAAATGACGCCTGATGATCTGGCCACGGGCATAAAGGAGGCTCACGCCGCAGGTGTCCGTATTTACGCTGCCCTCAATACATTTGCCCGCCAGTCTGATCTGGATCAGGCAAAACAGATACTTCCCGGTTTAATCGCAACCGGTGTGGACGCACTCATCGTCAGCGATCCGGGTCTGATCCGGCTGATCCGTAACATCGCGCCTCACATGCCCCTGCATCTGAGCACACAGGCCAAC
>JAWOJC010000310.1:0-13211 GCA_046484315.1 Smithellaceae bacterium
GTCATGTAACGCGGTTCCCGAAAATCCGCAGCCTGCCACTGACTTTTGAAGGTTCCCCGGGTATCGAAGACCTGAACACGGTTATTCCCTGTATCTCCAACATAGACCAGGTTCCGGCTTGTATCCAGAATCAGGCCGTGTGGAATCTTGAATTCCCCGGTTTGCGTTCCATCCTTTCCCCACTTCCGGACGACGTTTCCGTTCATGTCCATAACCACGATGCGTGCGTTGTTCCTGTCTGCAACGTAAATCAGGTTCTCGCCGGGATGGTAAGCGAGCTGGCGCGGACAGTTCAATCCCGTTTCACCCGTCCCTGTTGGCTTGATGATCTTTATGCCCGTCAGCGAATCGTTGCAGTGAAAAATCAGATGGTTGGCGGTATCTGAAATGAGCAGTTCGCCCGGTGCGCGAAAAGCAAAACCATGCGGCGAGAGTGTATGGGTCGCTCCGGCGGGGGTGACGGAAAAAGGGCCGGTATGCGTCAGGCTTGAGGTTGAGGGGTTGATGACATACCGGTGGACCTCGCGTTTAAACTCATCAGCCAGAAAAATGACATCCTCGGTTCCGGTTCGATCGATTGCCAGACTGCGGATGGACAATAGATGCGAGGAAAGATCGATCAATGTCAGATGCTGACCCGTCGGGGAGAGCTTCTCCATTTTTCCGGCAATATCTGAAACATAGAAATTACCGTTACGATCGAAATCAATCGCATAGGCAACGACCTGCGTTTTCCAGGTTTGTACACACTGCAATCCGAGCCGGATTTGCAAATCTTTGCGTTTCCTGTCCTGCACCCGGATGAGATGACTGCCATCCGGCAGGGTTCGGTCCGGCGCAATAATTTCTTTGCGCTTTTCCAATGTGATGACTTGATTGTCCGCGGCGCAAACGCCGCACACCGCCAACATCAGAAAGATGGAGGCAAACAGCCCCGAAATGAAACGACCAAACGATGACATCAATAGGATCCTCCCCGGCTCCTGCGCACCAAGCCGACTGTTTGATTTTGTCCGTGAATGAAATCTTTTTTCTAACGGCTTGCAATATAGGAAAACCGAATGCATCTGTCAATGTTAGAAACAGATCCGAATCATTCAATTGGTGAGTCCACGGATCAAGGTAAAAAACGGGACACTGGTAAAAGTAAGTTTCTTAAAAGAAACGCGGTGAATAAAAAAGGGAACAGATATCATGCGTCGGCTCAGAATAATCGTTATCAGTTAGAGAAATAAGAAGAAACTTGTTTTACGATTGTCCCCAAAATGGTGCTTTCAAATCACAAACCAGCGACCATTGTCCTAAACATCCCAGAAGAAAATCACGCCGCTTGTTGGAAAAATCCATTCATCGTGCGAAACACGAACGGTGAGCGATTGGCCCTTGCGGGTTTGCAGGGAGGATTGGGGATGGCGTCCGGAAAAGAAGCGTTCCACGCGGACATTTTTAAGACCTGCGTTTTCGTAGCGAAAGTTGATTTCAAGGCCGCGCGTCGGATAGAGAAGGTACACGGGAAATGTTTTGTTGCCTTTGGCCTTTTTTGTGAGGATCTCAATTTCTATTTTAACTTCCGTGTTGATCTTTGATGTGAGCAGCTCGCTGCCAAACCAGACTTCGTAACCCCGATCGGACTTTCGGGTTTCGATGATCGGAATATCCAGGCCGTCGATGCGCATTTTTTCGACGGTAAAATCACGTTCAATCACCAGGTCGTCTCCGCCCAGAATCCATCGGTACTCGCAGTTTTCATCTTCCATCAAAGATGACAGTTGCGCGCTGTCCGAGGCGCAGCCGATCATGAAGGTATTGCTGCGGATCGTTTTTTTATACTCGACGTGCGTCCGCAACTGGAAATAGGCATCCGATCGCCGCCTCGGGCTGCCGGTGTCGGGCAACTGAGCGATATCGATGTCATACCGGAAGCAGGAGCGCAGTTCCAGTTGACGGTCTTCCTTGCCGAAGAGGGTTTCAAACATTTCGTAGTAGATGGCGTTGCCGAGTTCTTCGTTTCTTGTGCGAGCTTGCAAACAATGGCGTATGATCTGGTCGATCCGCTCGATGGATTTTTCTTCACCGGGTACAAATATCCTTCGCAGTCTCGGGGCCACCGCATCGGTTTCACCCCTTTGCAGGAAAACGCGCGGCGCGCGCTTGCCCAATCCACAAAGGATTTCGTAGCTGATCGTTCGGGCTTTTTCGGCAATTTCATTGGCGCTGATGTATTCATCATCCTGCCGGCCCAGCAACACAACCTCGTCACCCACATCGCAGCCGGGAATCCCGGTCACATCAAGCGTGCACATGTCCATGGACACCCGCCCGATAATCGGTGCACGCCTGCCGCGGATGAGCGCTTCGCCGCGGTTGGACAGGATAAAGGGATAACCGTCCCCATAGCCGACAGGAATGGTTGCCACAAGCGTTTTATCTTTTGTGGTGTATGTGCTGTTGTAGCCGATGCCGTAGCCTGCGGGAAATTCCTTGATCAGGACAATCGTGGTCTTAAAAGACATCACCGGCAGCAGCGCAGCCCGGTCTTTTGTTTCCGCGGAGGGATAAATGCCGTATGTCATAATGCCCGGCCGCGCCATGTCAAGCGCGAAGGCCGGGTAGTTCAGAACCGCGCCGCTGTTGTCCATGTGACGGACGGGAATAGAAATGCCCAGGGTTTGCAGTTCGGCGAGCAAACCGGAAAAAAGTTGCCATTGCTGATCGTTGTGGGGGACCAGAACCTCACTGGCGGCAAAATGGCTGAAAAGACCTTCTAGGATCAGGTGCGGCATGGTCTGAATATGGCGGATTAAATCCACCGCCTCGCGTCGCATCGTGCCGCCGCGTCCCATGCCCGTGTCTACTTCGATATGCACAGGCATCTTTCGTCCGGTTTTGGCCAGATGATTTTCAAGAGAAGCGGCAAAGACCCCGTCCGAAACAGACGGGATCAGGTTGTATTTAATGATTTCCGGAATTTCGGCGATTGTGGAGGGACCGAGAATGACGATTGGCGCCTCAATGCCGCTGACGCGCAGTTGGACACCCTCGTCGGCATTGGCCACGCCCAGCATCCGCGCACCTTCGCGCAGGGCGGCATGGGAGATCTCCACCGCGCCGTGACCGTAGGCATCGGCCTTGACCGTTTGCATGAAGTCAACATCCTTGCCGATCAACCGTTTAATTTCCCGAAGATTGGCGCTGAAGTGGTCAAGGTCGACTTCCACCCAGCTTCGGTATTTCTGTTCTTTCCTTAAAGGCATTTTCGTTCCTGTTTGAATGTGTGCAAAATTTGTTTCATGATCATGCCGGTTTCCCGCGCTATTTGGCCGTCATCACAAGCACGGCGTCCCAAGGCTTTGCGGGTGGATTCTCTTTAAGCTTCCGGCAGCGTTCAAGATATACCATCGAGGCGTAATCACCGGGTTTGATCTTGATAACCTGCGCAAATGAATCGGCTGCCTCATCCCATTGGCCTTTGCGGTAAGACGCGAGCCCCTGCTCAAAGGCGCAGATAAAATCTTTAAATTGCGGCTCCTCTTTTTTCTCTCCCAGTAGCTCGTAAATGGTGACCGATCTGCTTTTACCCTGGACACGCACCCGGTCTAGCTCGCGGCAGCACATGGTCTCTTTGACTTCAAGATACGTAAACTCACTGATGATGATGCGGGTGCCGTATTCCTTGTTGAGGCCTTCCAGTCTCGATCCCAAATTAACCCTGTCGCCCATGACGGTATAGTCGAAACGCATCTGAGAACCCATATTGCCCACCACCATCTCGCCGGTGCTGATGCCGATACCGATGTCAAAAGCGGCGCGTCCCTCTTCCTGCCATTTTTCCCGTAACGGCCCCAGGGCGCGGATCATTTCCAGGGCGGTCAGGCATGCCCGATGAGCATGATCCGGCTGATCAATCGGCGCGCCGTACACGGCCATAATCGCATCGCCCATGTATTTGTCCAGCAGTCCGTCATGCGCAAACACTTTTTTTGTCATGACCGTGAGATATTCATTGAGCAGCGCCACAAGTTCTTCCGGCGTGAGTGTTTCGGCAATCGCGGTAAACCCCCGGATGTCGGAAAACAAAACGGTCAGGGCCCTTTTTTCGCCCCCCAGCCTGAGCTTGGACGGATCTTTGAGCATTTCGTTAATGACCGACGCTGTCAGATAGTATTGAAAGGCATCGCGGATTTTTTTCTTTTCCCGTTCTTCTGTGAAATAGTGAATCACCGTCACCCCCAGATAAATCAAGATCATGGTCGTAAACGGATAAACCAGATTCAGCCAGACATTGAGTTTGAGGAAAACGAAGAAATTGATTCCCACGAAGGCCGCGACCAGCGCGAGCGCGGTGAAAAGTCCGGGTAAAGGACGCAGCCGGGAAACCGCAAGGCCCATGGCGAGGCCGAAAAAAATGATTGCGCACAGATCGAAAAAACGCATCAGCGAAGAATGCAGAAGATAGCGCTTGTGCAGAATATTGTCGATGACTGTGGCATGTATTTCCACGCCGGGAAATGCTGCAGAAAAGGGCGTGACGCGCAGGTCGTAAATGCCTGCGGCGGTAGCGCCGATAAGCACGATCTTGTCACGGAAGGTTTCCGGCGGCAGCTTTCCGGAGAGAATATCCGTGACGGAATGATGGGGGAATGTCCGCGCGGGCCCCAGGTAGTTGATTAAAAGCCTTCCCGATTCATCCGTGGGGATGACGTTTTCGCCGATGCGGATGCCGGATGCGCCATAGTGTTCGAGGCTCAAAGACAGGGGCGGCAAATCGAGGTAGGCGTGGATGGACGCCACGGCCAGTGAAGCGTAGTAGTTCTGATCAAAAGCAACGACCAGGGGCGACCAGCGGTTGGAGCCGTCGGCGTCCGGCAGTGTGTTGAAATAACCACTGTTACGGGCGGCATCCGAAATGACGGGAAGATTGGCTTGCGGCGCAAAAGCCCGCGGCAAAAAAGAGTCATCGGCTTCCGGAAACATTTGGATTCCCGGGTATCTCGAATTTTCAATCAGGCGGGTATCCAGCGCGATTTTTTCTTTGGAAAGATGGTTCAGGGCGTTGGGGTCGCCCAGGCTCGGAAAATGAAAAAAATAACCCAGGGTGACGTTTTTTGCTTTCCCGATGGACAAGGCAAGCGCCGCGTCCATGTCGGCGGCAGCTTTCCTGCGATTGAGCAGCACATTCAGGGCGCCCTGCAAAATGCCGCTTTGCCTGATTTCGGCTGTCAGCCCGTCGAGCGTGGAAAGCGCGATATTGGCGTCCGGTTCGGCAAACACAATATCAAAAGCGATGACCTTTGCGCCTGACGCAGAGAGCTGATCCACAAGCGCAGCCAGCGTGGCGCGTGGCCACGGCCAGCGGCCGAGTTCGGCGAGGCTTTTTTCATCAATCGCCGCGATCACGGTTTCCGGGCCGGGTTTAATCTCTCCGCGTGACAGCAGGCGCAAATCCAGCGTTTTGAGTTCGACCATTTTAAAAAAACGAACATCGAGCACAAACAGCGCCACAGCGACCGCAACCGCAAGCAGGGTGATTTTCAGCGGGGTGATTTGGAAAATCGTCTTCCAGTTCCATTGCCGGTTCATGCGGTCAGGCTCCCGGAGGTTGAAGTGTTTTGATCATGGCAGTCCAGTCGTTCATTTCAAGTGCACGCCGCTTTACGGCTGAAAAAATTTGAAAAATCATATCAGAGCGCTGATTATTGTCAAGGCGTGCTTTGTTTTTGGGCGCAGAAAGGCGGCCTCTTGCTAAAAAAATGACAAAACGTGAATCAATGCTTGAAAGATGATTGTTTTTAAACTAAAATTCGTCCCATCGTCAAGAACGGATATTTTCAGACCCATCAAAATGAGGAGGGAGTGCAAATGTCAAAAGTAAAACCTGGTGATATTCTGTATTGTGAAGTTTGCGGACTGGCCGTTATTGTGGATGATGATTGCGGTTGCGTGATGACAGAACTGATCTGTTGTGAAGAGCCCATGCTCAACAAGGGGCCCAAGCCGCCGAAGAAGGTGGCCGCGGCACCGAAGAAAAAGGCGAGCGTCAAAAAAGCAAGCCCCGCCGTGAAGAAACCTGCTGCGAAGAAATCCGCAGCCAAGCCCGTAGCGAAAAAGGCGGCCGTAAAGAAACCGGCAGCGAAAAAGAAAGCATCTAAATAGAATCCGGTTACAAGATGACGGACAGGATTGGCAAAGCGCAGGCCTCCGATGTGGGAGCCTGCGTTTCGCCGGTGCCTGGCGCTTTTCTTGAATGCGCGAATCTCAAAGCAATGATCTCATGAAAAAAGTGGTCCAAACATGTGCGGCAGGCAAATCGGAGCCATTCAGCTTAAATAAAAACAGCAGGGAAAGTGTCTGGTGCGTGAAGTTTGGTTATTTTATCGATCTGGAGGCCTGCCGCGCGCGGTCGTATTCGCGCGGTGTCTGTCGGCGCTGCTTTGCCTCATTATTACAGACATCGCTTCCGTTTGATTAATGCTGCGGGAAACTTTCCTGCGCTTTTTGTGTCTTAGCCTTAAACTGATTCCTTACCGCTTTCCGCCCAGCAATGAACCCAGTACACCGCGAATGATTTGTCGGCCAAGCGAAGAACCGATGGAACGGACGGCGCTTTTGGCCGCGGCCTGTACCAGTCCGTCGGTTTTGCCGCCGCGGGGACCCGTGCGACCGAACAACAGATCATTGATGCCGCCTGAGCTTGGCGGGGCCGCCGGTGCGGGGTTGCTTTGGGCCTGCGGTTGCGGTTGAGGTGAAGCGGCATTTTGTGCGTGGGCGCGCAGTTTTTCATATGCGGATTCGCGGTCGAGCGTTTTTTCATAATAACCGTAGATCACCGAGCGCCTGATGGCCGCGGATTTTTCGGTTTCGGTCATGACGCCCATCCGTGAGCAGGGTGCGATAACAAACGAACGTTCCACAGGCGTCGGGCGGCCCTTTTCATCCAGAAATGAAACCAGCGCTTCGCCGACACCCAGCTCTGTAATGACATCTGCGGCATTGAACGCCGGATTGGGTCGCATCGTGTCCGCCGCGGTTTTCACCGCTTTCTGATCGCGCGGCGTGAAGGCGCGCAGCGCGTGCTGGACACGGTTTCCCAACTGGGCCAGAACGGTTTCGGGGATGTCCAGCGGATTTTGCGTGACGAAATAGACCCCCACCCCTTTAGAGCGGATAAGCCGCACGACCTGTTCGATTTTTTCCAGAAGCGCTTTGGGTGCGTCATTGAAAAGCAGATGGGCCTCATCGAAAAAAAAGACCAGTTTGGGTTTTTCCACATCGCCCATTTCCGGCAGTTGTTCAAACAGTTCGGCGAGCATCCACAGCAGGAGGGTGGAGTAGAGCTTGGGGCTGTTGTAAAGCTTGTCGGCAGCCAGAATATTGATAACGCCTCTTCCCTCGGCGTCGGTTTGCATCAGGTCGGCAATATCCAGCATCGGTTCACCGAAAAATTGGCCGCCTCCCTGCTCATCAATGGTCAGCAGCCCTCGCTGAATCGCGCCGATGGATGCCGCGGAGACGTTACCGTATTCGGTCCGGAACTGCTTGGCGTTGTCTCCCACGAATTGCACCATTGCGCGGAGGTCTTTTAAATCCAAAAGCAGCATGCCGTTGTCGTCTGCAATTTTGAAGACCAGCGTCAGCACGCCGGCCTGGGTTTCATTGAGATTCAGAAGCCTTGAAAGCAGCAACGGTCCCATATCTGAAATCGTGGCCCGTACCGGGTGTCCTGCTTCACCGAACACATCCCAGAAGACGGCTGTATTGGCGCGGGGTTTAAAATCCGTAATGCCGATGCCGGCGAGCCGCTTGAGCAGTTTTTCAGACGCCTGACCTGCCGCGCCGATACCCGAGAGATCGCCCTTGACGTCGGCCATAAACACCGGAACGCCTATGGAAGCAAACGATTCAGCCATTTTCTGTAGAGTGACGGTTTTACCTGTGCCGGTGGCCCCGGTAATCAATCCGTGGCGGTTGGCCATATTCGGCAATAGAGATATTGCATTGCCCTGAGACATCGCGATCGTGAGAGGTTCCGGCATATTCGACTCCTTCAGAATGGCGGAAAGTTAAAAACTGTTTCGACGGGGGGAACTATAAAAAGAAGGGCAGGTGAAGTCAATAGGCAATATTTAAACGGGAAAAAAGTCATTCGTTTTTTCGCAGCGCGGCATCATAGGCTTCCGGCGCGTACCCGCTAATGCGTTCCTGGTTGACAATGGCAAAAGGCACGCCGCTTCGGCCGCTGAGCTTTCTCATCGTTTCGGCCGCGTGGCGGTCCTTTTCAATGTCATATTCCGTATACCGAATGCCTCTGGCGTTAAAAAAATCCCTGGCCTTTTTGCAATAAGAGCACCAACTGGTCGTGTACAGGATTACTTCATGATCAGTGCGCCTGTTTCGGTTTTCAGTCGCTTTCGGCCGGGCAGTGGGGGCCGGGTTCCGGGGGGCAGCGGGTGCAGCGGCATTGTCCCGGTGAATCTTGATTTTTGCGGCCGATGTCGGAGGCGGCGGATAATCCGTGATATGCACGTTGCCTGACTCATCTTCCCATTGATAAAAATCGGCCAGTGCCGGACCGGAAACGACCAGGCAAAGGATGAGTACCGAGATTGAAAATATGGGTAGCCGCATGATTTTTTACACCGCGCCTGATCGGTCCAGCCGGCGGTTTTGCCATGTGAGCAAAAGGTAACCGGCAATGATCTGCACGAGTATGCCCGGAAGTCCCATGCGGATATCGGACAGCGCCGCCATCAGGCTGCCCGTATACAGCCATTCAAAAACGCCGCCTGCCGCCTGGTAGGCCGCCACCACGGCCGCGAGATGCAAAAGAGAAATTTTCTGTGTCCGGTTCGCGATCCACGCGGCAGCAAAGGCCAGAATAAGGGATTTAACCAGGATAACCGGCAGCAATGCCGCAGGCGGCATGCCCGTCAGGACGTGGTTGAAAAACACCGACAACACGGCGGTGGTAAGCCCCATCATCCACCCGAAACGGTATGCGGCAATCAGCGTGAAGAAATAAATGGGCAGCAGTATTTTCCCTCCCTGGGGAATTTGATGAACGAGCAGAGGAAAAAGCAGATTGCCCGCAACAAAAAGACAGGTCAGAAGGTAAAAACGAAGCCGGGTTAAAGGCAGCGTGTATGGCTGAAAGTCCCGGGCCTGCATAAAAGATACAGTCATGATCCCTCCTTGCGTATCTTGTTTATGGACGTCCGAAGTAAAACATATTTCCGCGGTGATGGCAAGTCCCTGCCGCTGTCGCAAGAGGCCGGAAACCTCCGCGCAAACAGCTTCCGTGTGATCCTCCTCCCTGGGGGCTCTTGCCATTATTACCAATGTGCCTCGATAGCAGGCGTTGTGGCGGCGGCTATTGTCCCCGGGGAGCGCCGCCGTCAATGGCCTGTCTCAGCGCCCGTGCCAGTTGAGGCATGTCGTAGGGCTTCATCAGGAATTCGCGAATACCTATGTGCGCGGCCGCCTCGCTCGATACATGATCGCTGTATCCGGTACACATGATAATGGGCGTGTCGGCTCTGATCATGAGCATTTCCTGTGCGAGCCGATCTCCGGTGAGCTGCGGCATGGTCATATCCGTGATGACAGCGTCAAACCGGCCGGGATTTTCAGAAAAAAGCTTCAGGGCTTCGATGCTGCTGGTCCGGGTGACGACTTTGTAGCCCAGCCTCATGAGCATCTGGGATGCCACATCCACCAGCGTGGCTTCGTCATCCACGTAAAGAATCGTTTCCGTACCGGTAGGCATTTTATGATCTTCCGAATCTTTTACAAGCTTTAAGTCTGTCTGGATTTCCGGCAGATAGATGTCAAAGGTAGTCCCGCTGCCCGGTGTGCTCCGGCAGGTGATCGAACCACCCTGGCTGGTGGCGATACCGTGCGCGACGGACAGGCCAAGGCCCGTTCCGGAGCCTCTTTCCTTGGTGGTGAAGTAGGGTTCGAAAACACGCTTTGCGATTTCCGGCGGCATACCACGCCCGGTGTCGCGTACAGTCAGTTTGATATATCGGTCGGGCGTGAGGTTTAGCGGACGCGCTGTTTCTTCCGTCAGGGTTTCACGGGCCAGGGAAACGTCAAGGGTTCCTCCGTCCGCGCCCATGGCGTGAATGGCGTTGTTGCAAAGGTTCATAAGGATCTGGTGGATGTGGGTGGAACTGGACTGCGTCACGCAACTTTGGGCGAGGTTTGTGTGCAGCCGGATATTGGCGGGAATCAGGGCGCGCATCATTTTGAGCGCCTCCGTTACGGTTTCGGTCAGGTCCAAGGGCGCAATGGTGATTTCGGCTTTGCGGCTGAACGCCAGAATCTGCCGCACCAGCGCGCGGGCGCGCTCACCCGCTTTGAGTATTTCCGTGACCTTCTGCCGGGTTTGTTCAGGATCGGAAGTGTCGGTCAGCGCCAGTTGCGAATAGCCGATGATAGCCGAAAGAATATTGTTGAAGTCATGGGCGATGCCCCCTGCCAGTGTGCCCATCGCCTCCATCTTCTGAGCCTGGCTGAGTTCCAGTTTCAGGCGTTCCTTTTCGGCCTCGGCCCTGTTGTGTTCGGCGATTTCATCTTTCAGTCTTCGATTGGCCGATTGCAGATCATGGCTTTCTCTTGCCAGTTGACGGCCCAGAGCCTGCTCCTGTTTTAAAAGCGTGTTCATCCGGTTTAGCAGAAAGCCTACCGGCAGGCCGGCGATCAATGAAACAAGCGACAGGTTGGCGCAAAACATGATCCATTTGCTCAAAGGATCGTCGTAAACCGCCTGCCATGCAGGCAGGGACGGTCCGGCATAGAAATACAGCCCCGTGAGCAACAGCACGTTAATGATCGTGGTGGCAATTGCCGCGCGCACGCCGAACAGGAAGGCGGCGCTGACCACGCCCAGAACCAGCCAGGCCGGCCGGGCGTAAAACGGGCCCAGAAATAAAATGAAAATCAGAATCATCCCGTAAAGCAGTAGAAAAAAAGTTTTGATAAACGGGATGCTGTTTCTGAAAAGCAGCGCCAGTAAGATTATGGCGAAAATCAGTATATCGAAGAGGATCAATCCCCAGCGACCTTCGGCGATGTAGGTGGGTATCGCAAAACTCACCCCGACGGGCATGGCGATCAGGGCGAAAAAAAGCACCAGCTCGATGGAATACCTGCGCCAACCGTCCAGATCTCGGAGGTGTTCGAGTTTTGTGCTCGGCAGAAGCCGCCTGAGAATTCTTTTTAGGGCCATACCGGACTCCCTGTTAAATACCGGTAAACAAAGATGCGTTTTGCACCGGAGAAAACCAGAGCGGCAGCGGGGAAGAAGGATCTTTTGGGCCGCTGAAAATCCTTTCCGAAAAGCTTTCCGCCAACTATAAGTTCAACCTCACGGGCTGTCAATCAGAAAAAAATCGGGCAGGCGGCTGTTTGACATTGACGCAACTTTCCCATATAGTGGCTCGCAACATGGCAGAATGCCCCGTCTGCAGGCGGGGCGGATTCTATTTTCATCAAGAACATTCATTGCAAATAAAAGAAAGGCGGGAAGGGTTATGCTCAATAAAATACTCATTGCGGTCGGCGTTGTGATCACGATCATCGTCATCATGCTGATTGTTGCCGGTGTGATCGTCTACAAGACAGTGGATAAAGACTTCATTGCGACTAAACTCGGCGAAGCGCTCAATCGTCAGGTTTATATCGAAAAGATCGATGTCAGCATTTTCTCGGTAATTTCCGGCATTGAAGTAGGCCATCTTGCGATGTCCAATTTCAAGTCTCCCGGACAATTGGAATCGCTTCACGGGAAACCGGTTGACGCAGCGGACGTATTTGTCAGCGTGGAATCGCTGCGTTTCAAAGTTAAATTTCTTCCGTTGCTCAGAAGGCAGGTTGAAATTAAGGAGCTGGTCTTACACGGTCCCGTGGTCAATCTTTCAAAAAACAAACAGGGTGTTTTAAATATCGACGATCTGATCAAATCCAAAAAACCGGCGGCTGACGAAAACAAAGCGCCTCAGACTCGCGAGCCTGCAAAACCCGTCTCGGCCGATGATCTCCCCCTGGCGGTCGCTGTAGGCGAAGTCGGCCTGAAAAACGCAACGATCAACTATCACGACGCGCAATACGATCAGACGTTACAGGTCTATAACCTCACAGCGATGGTGCATGATATCCAGATCGATCCGAAGGACCTGGAGAAGAAAAACGAAATCAAGATGAGCGTGAAAACGGGGATCAAAACCGTGGGATCGCTCACAACCGGCAGTGTCCAGAATTTTGACGTGACGATAGAAGCGCTGGGAAAGGTGATCCCGTTTGACATTTCAACCAGGCTTTTGGAGCCGGAGGCTTCCCTGCATGTATCCATCCCGGATGGCGAGATTACCGGTCTTCAGATTTTCAACGCGGTAGGCTCGATTCCGGTTCTGGGCGATTACCTGGGCGAATATATCTCGTTTCTCAAGGGGACGCAGAAATGGCAAGGATCCAAAAACAGCGAGCTCTTTTTGCTTTACAAAGCCGATCAGGCCGAAATCAAAGGCGGGCGACTGGATCTTGAGCAGGCCAGGGTGCTCTTCGACGGAGGGTTGAATCTGGCCTCCAAGGCTCTGGACATGAACTTGGGCCTGGTGATGAAAAAGGATATCAACGATGCCGTCCTAGCGTCGCTGGCTGAAAAAATCAACGCCGCCATCAAAAGTCCCGACGTGAAAAAGTATGTCAGCGCCGAAACCCTTGCGCAAACAGCGATGAAACCGCTTTTAAACGACAAGGGTCGCATTGATCTGGGGCTCAATGTCAAGGGCACAACCGCAAAGCCGGTGGTGACACTGAGCCGTCCGCAGCTCGGATCAATTGGTGTGCTTGTAAAAGACGCGGCCGCGGGTGTGGCTGTGGAGGCGGGCAAAGAGGTGTTGAAGGAGGCAGCCAAGCAGTATCTGAAAGAAGACCAGCAAAAAATTCTGGAGGATGTGGGCGGTCTGCTCAGGGGAAAATAAACATTTTTGAAATGCAATCAACGGGCGCTCAATCCTTCTGCCGGATGGATTGAGCGCTTTTTTTATGCTTCTTTTTTCTGGCTGTCTTTCCAAAACCGCCTGCCCGATCCCATCATAACGCTGATCGGTCTGAGCTCGTCGATATTTTCACAGGTGATCTTGATGGCCGACGCGATGGGAACGGCCAGCAGTGCTCCGACAATGCCCCACAGCCAGCCCCAGAACAAAAGC
>JAWOJC010000009.1:0-14497 GCA_046484315.1 Smithellaceae bacterium
AAATAACGGTATTCCTTATGAACTGGCGCTGAAAGTTAAAGAACTGGGACGCCTCCCGGTTGTGAATTTTGCCGCGGGCGGTCTGGCTACACCGGCAGATGCGGCCTTAATGATGCAACTTGGCTGCGACGGTGTTTTCGTGGGCTCCGGAATATTCAAATCCGCTGATCCGGCCAAACGGGCCCGCGCCATCGTGAAGGGAACCGCCTACTTCAATGATCCGCAGAAAGTCCTCGAAGCGTCATTTGATTTGGGCGAGGCCATGCCGGGTTTGGAGATCGGACAGATTCCACCGGAACAGATTCTGTCGGGCCGGGGTTGGTAGACGCCATCATGTCCGTACGTTTAGTAAAAAAACATGCAGTCATTGGCGTTTTGGATCTCCAAGGAGGCGTTCATGAGCACTTGGAACATTTGGAGCGCCTGGGGGTTGCTTGCAAAAAAGTCAAGCAGGCCGGGGATTTTGCCGATCTGGCGGGCTTGATCATTCCCGGCGGTGAAAGCACCTGTTTGGCCAGACTCCTGACTATTTTTGATTTGAAAGATACCATCATCGCACAGCACCATAGGGGAATGAAGATCTGGGGGACCTGCGCGGGGGCTATTTTACTGGCCAATCACGTCTTGCGTGAAAAACCGTGTCTCGGCCTGATCGATATGGACATTGAACGAAACGGTTTCGGCAGTCAGCTCGACAGCTTTGTCACCGAGGCGCGCATTCCGGCTGTTTCTGCGGATTTAATTCCGCTTACCTTCATCCGTGCGCCTAAAATCATGCGAACGGGAAATAATGTTAATGTTTTGCTCCGAATTGACGATTACATAGCTGCGGCGGAAAGCGAAACTGTTTTAGTAACCGTTTTCCATCCCGAATTAACCGGCTGTCTGGCGCTGCACCGCTATTTTGCTTTGAAATGCGGCCTTGAACCGCTGATGGATAATCCCCTTTTAACCGGCAACACATGGGATCATTCCAGCTGGATGAAATTGGCAAGGATTGCCTCGTAGCCGATAATAAATTTTCAAAATATCTGATGCTGAGACACGAAACAACATGGATGTAAAGTTTATCAATCCCTTTATATTCGGCACGATGGAAGTCATGGAAAAAATGGCTTTTGTCAAACCGTCCGCGGGAAAACCCTTCGCGAAGACCGACGATACCGCACACGGAGACGTTTCCGGTATTATCGGCATGACGGGCGACGCCACCGGCTCGCTGGCCATGAGCTTTAGCGAAGCCTGCATTATCGGTCTTGTCAGCAAGATGCTGGGCGAAGCGCATACGGAAATGAACAAGTCCGTTCTGGACGCGGTGGGTGAACTGACAAACATGATTTCCGGATCCGCCAGAAAAATGATGGAAAAAGATGACCTGAGAGTCATCGCGGCCATCCCGACGATTGTTTTCGGCAAAGCGCATACGGTGCGCCATGTCATCAAAGGCCCCAGTATTGTGATTCCTTTTCAAACTGAAGTGGGTGAATTTGTCATTGATGTCTGTCTGAAATCCAATATCAAACAGGTCCAGGATGAGGCGCAGCCCGGCGAAAAGACGCCGTTTAATCCAAAAGCGTTCAATCCGGCCGTATTCGGCAAACCTTCCATGCCCAAGGCAGGGCCTGATATTCTACAGGAGAAAATCGAAAAAGACCTGACCCGGGGGATACCGGTCGAACACAAAAACGCCGCAGAGCGGCTCGAGTATCTCAAAAAAGCGCTGGTCGAAACCAATGCCACGCGAAACGCGATTTTAAAGCAGATGAAGGAACAGCCCTTCATGGAATGGACGCAAAGGCAGAGATACAAAAAGGCCCTGCCTGCCTACGAAGCAAAAATCAAAAGAATGAAACTGGATATCTCGGCGGCGGAAACCATACTGAAAATGTCGAAAGACGATCTGGAAAATCCCACTATCAAACCGCACTTTCAGCATCACTCAGCGGGTCCTGCTCAAAAGAAATAATCGCCGGAAGCGCGAATGCATGGCTTTTATTCCGATCATTGAACAAACTTATTTCGCCAATGCCCGACACTGGGGCACGTTGAATGCCTCCCTTTCTCATGTCGGCTCCATCGGGGCCATGAAAACGGGTATTGATTCCGCCGACCTCAATATGGCCTGGAATGAAACACCGTTGACACCGGGGGATGCCGGAACCATTGAAGACATCAAGCAATCCTTTTACAAAGATAATCTGCCTTTCTGGTGGTGGGTTTTTCCGGTCGCAAAATCGCCTACTACTCTGAGTATGCTCCAGACGCAGGGTTTCACCCTGGTCGAGCGCATCCCCTGCATGCTCGCCGACACGGCAAATCTCCCCATCCACGCATCGCGCAATCGCGCGATCACCGTGACGCTTATTAACACGCTGGAGGATTTGCGCAGGTGGGAAGAAGTATCTTTTACGGGTTTCGACTTTCCACCGGAAACCCGCCGGCAGTACCGTCGTTTCGTGGACACCTTTCAGCTGGCACCGGAATCGCCGCAGAAATTTTTCCTGGCCTGCATCAACGACAAACCGGTCGCCACGTCATTATTGTTTATGCATGAAAACGCGGGAGGCATTTACTTTGTCACCACGCTTGCTGAAGAAAGAGGAAAGGGCATTGGCCTTGAAATAACGCAGGCAACCATGCGTTTTGCTAAAATGGCAGGCGCGCGCTATGCGACACTGCAATCCTCTCCCGATGGCCTGCCTGTTTATCAGCGGGCCGGCTTCCGGGAATACTGCCTCGTTGATGTTTACGGCCTTACCCCCTAAAGATGCACATATGCCGCCGGCTGTAAATTGGCTTGCATGGTCCAAACCGTCATCTGCCATTCGCGCTGCGAAAACGCTCAGAGCCTCTTCCTCTATCTTTAGGGATTGATGTTTCGCTTTTGGAGCTCCATCCGCACCTGAATGCGGCGTTCGCGCAGGTCTTCAGCAACATAAGCCGTGCCGCCCGTGCCCACCCCGACGCCGCCGCCGACACCCCCGCGACGGCCGATGCCGCCGATACCGATTCCGAAAGAAGGACCGGTTTGTTTTTCTTGTTTTTCTATTTCGTCATTGAGGCGGTAGAAATATTCCAAAAGCTGCTCGTTTGTCATCTTTTGGGGATCTTCAGCCAGAAGTGTTGTGGACTTCCCTGCGCAACCTGCCGCAATCAGTATCACAAAGAGCAGTACCAGCCCCCAGGACATCGTCGTTTGCCTTTTCATGATTAAACTCTCCCTTCGTTTTAGAATACTTCTTGCGTGGGTGACGGAGCAACCGAATGGTGAAGTGACCACGCCTACTTTTTTAAAATCTGCAATCTTTCATTCACCGCTTCAGCCCGGGCCTTTTCACCTCTTTCTTCATAATAGGACTGCAGCTTGGCAAGGTAGGCCCAAAGCGGCCTGCGCCAGCCGTTTTCAGACGCGGTAGCTACGGCCACAAGCAGGATGCTTTCATCACTTCGCACATACTTCACCCAAACGCCGCAGGCGATCAGTCGTGACAGCGGATCTGCAATCAAGGGAATCTCCCGGGCGGCCTGAGACGTATCCCTGGCTAACGCAGCCTTCACAACCCCCGCATAGCGCGCGGGAAGCACGCGGGCATCTATCGCACTGAAATTGCCTTTCAAAAAATGGCAATAGGCCATGTTTGCCTCGTTCGGCTCCAGTCTTTGCAGTTTCGCAAAATCCGCCGCGTCAAAATCCTCCAGCGACGCCGCGTGCAGAGCGTATTTTGTCAGGTACGCGAGCGCCAGAAGATTCAGGTCATTACTGGCGGCAATTTCGCGCCTGGCTTTGAGAAAATGCGGTTCGGTGACATCTTCCCGGCCGGATAAAAAATAATCCTTATAATTTTCCAGGTGACGAAAGCCCTTGTCCTTCCAGTCCGGAACCTGAGCGGAACCGCAGGAGCACAAAAGCGCGATGGATATCACCAATATAATTTTTTTCATGGCGCTCTAAACTCCGGTTCTTTTTTTGAGCCGACAATGCCGTCGAGCTTTTTCACAACATCGTCGATCGCATTCACCGCGTCGTCAATGTCCGAACGAAGAATCCGGAAATCCTTCATCCCGTCGGACGTGTCCGTGCTGATGGCATTGATGTTGTCAATGGTTTTGTCAAGCCGCTGCAGTTTGCCGGCGATGTCTTTCAAAATGGCGTTGACCTGCGGCAATGCGCCTTCCTGCTGATAGAGATGCTGATCCGTTTTTTTCAGCAGATCTTCAAGGCGAACAGCGATGTCATCCATTTTCCTTAAAGCCTCGTGAACCGATTTGACGCTTTCTTCGTCGGATATGACCATCTCCAAAAGGGATTTCCTGCCGGCCAGCTGGTTCGATATTTTTTCCGCGTTCCCGAGCACACGGTTCAAATCGCCTTTCGGGTCCGACAGATTGCCTGTCAGGCGTTCCACATTTTCGGCAATCTGGGTGATTCTTTCCAGCACCGGTTCTATTCTGGCAATGGCATCGTTAATGTCGTTGACAATCATCACATCCGGAATTTTATTCTCTTCCAGAGGCGCACTTTCTAAATTTTCCGTGTTGACCACAATCCGGGCCGAGCCGATCAGCGGCCGGTATAAAATAAACTCGCTGTCCGATTTGATCCACTGAACATGGCGATTCGGTACTTTAATTTTGATCAGCACCACGCCTGTTTCATTGAGCTCCAGGGCGTGTACTTTGCCGATATTGAAACCCGAAAAAACCACCGGCATCCCCTCGGTGAAACCGTCACCGGATTTTGAAGACAGCGTGAAGGTATGAACCGTCTCAAAAAAACCCTTGCCGATTGCCAGATAAAGCATGGCCAGCGTCAGGATCACAGCGGAAATGATAATAAACAATCCGACTTTCAACTCGCGGCTTACAGGCATAAGTCACCGTATTTTTCTTTCATCCATCGATAGTCATAGATGTGGCAATGGACAAAAAGGTCATCGATTTTTTGCAGAGCCTGAAATATAAAAGCGGCATTTTCCAAATGAGGAATCAGTTTAAAAGGGCGGTCTATAACAAGCCTTGCATCTTTGACCATCGCCGAGCGCAGCAGCATCGCACAAAACCGCTCTTCCGCAGTCAGAGCGGGATTGCGCTTGTAGGCGATATGCGCCATCCCCAGCCGCTGCAGACCGTTCATAACGAGCTGGAACGCATTTTTTTTTGACATATTTTCATGATACTCCTTGATCAGCGATACATTCATCAACACATCCTGATTGGATATCAACGGCACATCCACGGAAACCGGCGCGGAAACTTCCGGGTTTGCATGAAGAAACCTTTGCAGTTCCATATCCAGTTTTTGATCACTGTCATAAAAATTTAGAGTAATTTTGTCAGTAATGCCAGCACCTCAATGATCATAATGGCCAGAAAAACATTCACCATGCCGCCGGAGACGACAACGGGAATACTCGACAGCTCACGCGTCGCGCGCAGACCGAAACGAACAGGAATCAGCGTTATAAAGAACCCGAAAACAGCGCACTTGACAAGTGCGATGAATATATCAGAAAAGCTGGTTGAATTTAACAAAATGTTTCGATAAACGTCCACGCTCATGTCAAAAATTAAACCGGAAAACAAAACACCGCTGACCATCAGGACAATAGCAAAAAGGCTGCTCAGAAGAACCATCGACACCATGCCGTTGATGATCCGGGGAACAACTAAATAATCGATAAGGTCTATACGAAAGGTTTCCAGTGTTTTGAGCTCACGGTTGCTTTTCATCACCGCCATTTCAACGTTTATGGCGGATGCGGATCTGAGGGTGATAAGCAAAACGGCAAAGATCGGTGACAATTCCGTCACAATCAATCCCATCAGAACATGGCCAAAGAATTCCGTCAATCCAAAGTCTTTCAAAAGCTGAAACACGATGCCGACAAGCATTGAAGAGAATAGAATAGATACCAGAACAAAAGCGGGCAATATTTGTACGGATGTAAAGTAAATCTGATTGACCAAAACCTCGCGGGTGGCCGTGCTGTAGGTTTTTCGTCGAAAGATGCGGGCAAAAGCCTTACCGGAAAAGGAAATGGTATCCCAGAAAGAACTGCCCGTTTTCAGGATAATACGCCCAACTTTTTCAATCCAGTCCATTGAACACTCCGACCGATCATTGATAGGCATCCTAGCACAGGACCCCGACAACTTCAAATAGCGGGAATCAGAAACGGTTTACATTGACAAATCCGCTCTGCGCATTATATTGGAGACCATGTTAGAGGCCATGTGCAGGCACAATGTCAAAGGTTTATATCGGAGGGGATATGAAAAGCTCAAATAGAAAAACGTTCTTTATGTTTTTGATGGCATTTCTTGTGGCGTTTTTTATCGTCTCGCTGGTAGGCGTCATGAGATCGTCTTTCTCAACATCCGGAGCAACGGAAATACCAGCCGCACAGGCATCCACACCTGCCGTAGCGGTAAAGGTTCCCGTCTCGTTTTCCGACCTCGCGGAACAGGTGAAACCCGCCGTTGTCAATATCAGCACCACGAAAACCTTCCGGGGACGCGGGGGGCTTGGAAACCCTTATGGACGATCCCCTTTCGGCGATGATTTCTTTGATCGGTTCTTCGGCGATATGCCGAGGCGTGAATTCAAGCAGCGTTCACTGGGATCTGGATTTATCATCAGCAGCGACGGATATATTTTTACCAACAATCATGTCATCGAACAAGCCGACAAAATCGTCGTCAAAATCTCCGACGGCAAGGAATATGAAGCCAAGGTCATCGGTCGTGATGCCAACACGGACCTGGCGTTAATTAAAATCAAAGCCAACGGCAGTCTGCCGGTGGTTGAGATAGGCGATTCAGAAAAAGTCAGAGTCGGTGAGTGGGTCATCGCTATTGGAAACCCCTTCGGCCTGGAGGCAACCGTCACGGCAGGCATTGTCAGCGCCAAAGGACGCGTGATCGGCGCAGGACCTTATGATAACTTTATTCAGACCGACGCCTCCATCAATCCGGGCAACAGCGGCGGGCCGCTTTTTAACATGGAAGGAAAAGTGATTGGTATCAACACGGCCATCGTCGCCCAGGGACAGGGCATCGGGTTCGCAATTCCGATTAGTATGGCCAAAGGCATCCTCAATGATTTGAAGACAAAAGGAAAAGTCACCCGCGGGTGGATGGGCATTTCCGTTCAGGACTTAACCGAAGATATCGCTAAAAACCTGAACCAGAAAAACCGCAGCGGCGCGCTGGTCTCCGATGTTTTCAAAGGAGATCCGGCTGATCAGGCCGGAATCAAAGTTGGTGATATTATTATTGAAATTAACGGAACACCCATCAAGGACACGCAGGGACTTCTGCTGACCATTGCTTCTTTTCCGGTCAACGAAAAAATCAGTGTCCGGGTCATTCGCAATGGCAAAGAACTGACGCTCCCCGTGGTCATCGCCGAAAGGAAGGACGGGCAGGAAGGGTCGACCCCGGAAGGCACTGGCGGACATTTCGGAATTGCCGCGCAAGATATTACCGAACAAATCGCCAGACAACTCGGGATTCCCAAAGGCAGCGGTGTTATTGTGACCGACGTCGCTACGGACAGCCCCGCCGAAGACGCACGGATTCAACCCGGCGATATCATCGCGCAGGTAAACCGGGCGGCCATCAGGTCCATGGCAGACTACACCAGAGAAATATCGAAAGCGGCGGAGCGAAAGAGCGTGACACTGCTTATTAAACGCGACCGATCCAGTTTCTTTGTACCGCTCCGTATGGAGTGAAGAAATCGAGCGAAAGAGAGCAGGCTCAACAGCCTGCTCTCTTTTTTTCAGGATTTGCCATCGCCCTGCTCCGAAAAAATACAAGTTTCTGGACAAAATCAGCCGAAAGATCTAAAAATCGCTATGGACGTTTATGATTATACGGGGGTTATTCATCTGCACTCCGTTTTATCCTACGATGGACAGGCACCACTGGAATCGATCCTGGGCGATGCCGGTCGTTGCGGTATTGATTTCCTCATGCTGACAGACCATGACCACCTGCAGGGGAAGGAAAACGGGTGGGAAGGCTGGCAGGGCAAAACCCTGTTGATCGTCGGACAGGAAATATCCCCTCGATTCAATCACTACCTCGCCTTCAATATTCGCAATCCTCTGCCCTTCCCGAAAGAGGCAGAGGACATTCTGCCACAGACCTACATCGATGAGGTCCACGCACAGGGCGGTTTCGGATTTATCGCTCATCCGGACCACGAAGGAGCGCCGATGTTTCACGTGAAACATTACGCGTGGAAAGACTGGACAGTTAAAGGCTACACAGGCATCAGTATTTGGGATTTTATGACGGACTGGCAAAGCTCTCTAAAAGGTTATGCTTCCGCCCTGCTGAGTTTTATTTTTCCGGCCCGGTTTCTCAAGGGCCCTCGACGCGTTACCCTGGAACGGTGGGATGCTCTCAATCAAGCCGGCAGGGTCGTCGGCATCGGAGAATTAGATAATCATGCCAGCATAAAAAAGCTTTTGGGCATCACATTCGTAGCCTTTCCCTTTCACCGGGCCTTCCATTTCATCCGCACCCATGCATTGACCCGCGAAAAACTGACCGGGCAAAGCGGTCCGGATATCGCGCGCATTTTTGAAGCCATCACCACGGGTCGGTGCTATGTCGCTTGTGAATATTTTCGAGAAGCAAGGGGTTTTGAATTTAACATTTCGCAGAAGGAAACGCTTTTCCATATGGGAGATTGCCTGCCCCTCTCCCCGAACATAAAGCTTTGCGTAAAGCTGCCGGCGCCTGCCCGCATCCGCCTTATTCGTAACGGAAAGGCAGAAACAGAGGTGATTGCCGCTGAATTATCTTATCCGGCAGTCAAGACAGGTGTCTATCGCGTGGAAGTCTACCTGAAAGCAGCCGGGAAATTTCGTCCCTGGATATTCTCCAATCCGATTTTTGTGACCTGACGACCATCGAAAAAGGGGCATGGTGTTTCACGTGAAACACCATGCCCCTTTTTTACGTCATTGATTCGTTTTTATCCCATGCCTCTACTGTTGATCTTTCATCCACTGTGCATAACGATACATTTTGGCAAGGGCCTTGACTGCCCGTTCCGGACTGGGAAAAACAACGCCTTTGTATTTCTGTCCTTCTATTTCAATAACGGTTCTTGTGGTTTCGTCGGTCAGCAAATAAACGCCGATGACCGGCTTGTGATACCTCCCCATGATACCCACCGTTTTTTCGACAAGCTGCTTTTCATAAATCCGTAGAAGCTCCAGGCTGTCGTCGCGAAATTGTTCATCATAGGCCTTGTCCACAACCAGTGTGGATTCCAGAACCCCCTGAATCATCACACGCCTCCCGATAATTCCCATGTGGATGATGGCGTCGCATTCATCCCACTGGAGCAGTTCATCTGCAATGGCCATGTGAATGTCCGTATTCATCTCCGCAACCAGATCCACAGGATTGGCATGACTCCAGAAGGGCGGCAGCCAGTTGTTGATTTTTTGGATAATTTTCTCCGATAGCGGCTGAACAACCAGGCCGTTTTCCATGCACAGGTCGGATGCCACCACCCCCCATCCCCCGCCCAGCGTGAGAATGGCCACCCTGTTTCCCTGCGGCAGAGGAAGTGAGGAAAAAGCAGCGGATAAATCCAGCAGATCCATGGGCTGATCTGCATGCACAATGCCCGCCTGTTTGGATGCCGCTTCAAATACCTTGATATTCGAGGCCATGGCGCCTGTATGGCTGGCGGCGGCAGTCGCCCCGGCCTCTGTGCGACCGCCTTTGAGGGCAATCACCGGTTTCTTCCGTCCGACACGACGCGCCGCTTCGAAATAACGCCTTCCGTCTTTGATGCTCTCAAGATACATGACGACCGTTTTGGTCAGATCATCAACTTCGAAACCTTCCATGTAGTCCTCAATCGTAATCATGGCTTCGTTGCCGGATCCGGCAAACGCCCGGATGCCGATGCCCTCCTGCTCGGCAAAAGCCAGAAGCTGCGTTCCGAGATTTCCGGACTGGGCCACCAGCGTGGTGCCGCCCGCCCCCGGTCGGACGTGCGTTCCCGTACAGTACAGGGAAATGTATGGATTGCAGATGCCCATGGTGTTGGGGCCGAGAATCAGAATGCCTGCCTCACGCGCCTGGCGGATAAGCTCATTTTCGAGAGCCACGCCTTCCGGTCCCGTCTCGCCAAACCCCGAGGAAATCAGCAAAACATTCCTTATATCTTTTGATTTAAGTTCCTCGATCAGAGGCAGAACTTTGGCCGCTGGAATGGTAATCACGGCCAGATCGATCTGCTCGTTGATTTCCGTGACGGACTTATAGACGTGCCTGCCCGCAATTTCCCCGCCCCGGGGATTCACCAGATAGACCCTGCCCGCAAAATGTCCGGCCACCACGTTGGTAAACATGAGCTGCCCCCATTTACTGATTTCCGCGGACGCGCCGATAAAAACGATGGACTTCGGATAAAACAGATTCCCGATATCCCTGGAATTCACACGCGGCTGTTTTACGGGTTGATGTGCGCGTTCACCTAAAATGATCAGCGCATCCACCGCCGTGACCGTCCCGTCAGGCGAGATTAATAGCGGATTGATGTCAATTTCTTTGATTTCGGGAATATCTGTGGCAATCGCAGACAGTCCCAGGAGCGTTTTCACCAAGGCGTCTTCGTCGGGTGCCGCCTCACCCCGGAACTTCCC
The DNA here is from genome assembly GCA_046484315.1 of Smithellaceae bacterium. GTDB lineage: Bacteria > Desulfobacterota > Syntrophia > Syntrophales > Smithellaceae > UBA8904. The sequence continues at coordinate 10,680 of JAWOJC010000009.1, forward strand.
CAGAAGCGGTTGGGCCTTCACTTCCCGAATCATGGACGTCGCTTCTTTTTTGTCGAGCGGCGCCAGACGAAAAACGACGTCTCCTATGGCCTCCGTAAAGATACCCCCCAAGCCGAACATCACCGCCGGACCAAACTGCGGATCGAAAAAAAGTCCTGCAACAAATTCGCGACGTCCTTCCATCATGGGTTGCAATAGGAAACCCTCCAGATCCTCACCTGCCGCATCCTTTATATAGTGCGCCGCTTTCCGGAGCATTTCATCATCCTTAATATTGAGCTTCACCAAACCTCTTTCTGTTTTATGCGTGAGCTTGCTGCCGAGCCCCTTTAGCACCACGGGGAAACCCATTTCGCGGGCTTCTCCATCTATATCGTTGATATTGTTTATTATTTTTTCTTTTGCCACGGGAATTCCGTAGCATTTGAGCACATCTTTCGACTCGGCTTCCGTCAACGCGCGTCTGCCTTCGCGCATCGCCTTTTCAATCACATTTCGCATTTCCATTTTTTTCTCCATCATTTTATTCTTGACTCACCCGACGGTTGCGGGTGTAATCGTGTGATGCTTTTTTAGCGTTCCCTTTTTCGAATCGCTATGGAGGATATTATGACTGAAAACGCGGTAAAGCAAGTGATGATTGACAACAAACAAGTCGGGATTGCCGGTTTGGATGCCGCCATTTCCCGCGCAGGAAAGTCGCATGCCCATCTGGACGATCAAACCATTGCTAATTTTTTGCTCGCAGCGGTCCTGCCCTACAACTTCATTCCCGACAGCGCCCGCGATTTATACCGAAAAGCGCTCCTTCGTGAATACAGAAAAGCCCATGGTCTGCCGGTTGAACCCCAAATTCATTCCGGTCTTCATATATTGATTCTCGGCGCGGGTTGCGCGCGATGCGACCAGATGCAGTCCGATGTCCGTGACCTTTTATCTGAAATGAAAATTGCCGCGGACCTTCGCCACATCACCGACATAAAAGAAATCGCCCGTTACGGCGTGATGGGTGCGCCTGCGCTGGTAATCAACGAAAAGGTAGTTTCTGTGGGCGTGGTTCCCCCGAAAAGCAGCATCAGGCAATGGATTACAGAGGCTTACCGCTTGAATCACCCATAAATTATCTTGACTTATTTTTATGTCTTTGCGAGATATCGCCACTTATTCTGCATTTTTTAAAAAATAATATTCTTATGGAGGAGACAACACATGATCGGCAAACAGATCAGAATGGAGCGTATCATGAACCGGGAAAACGGCCGGACGTTGATTGTTCCCATGGATCACGGCGTATCGGCAGGTCCCATCCAAGGCCTTGAGGATATGAAAACTGCTATTGGCAAAGTTGTGGACGGAGGCGCCAACGCCATTGTGATTCACAAGGGCGTGGTCCGATCCGGTCATCGCGGTCACGGCAACGATGTCGGCCTGCTGGTTCATCTCTCCGCGAGCACGTCGCTGAGTCCCGATCCGAATTCAAAAGTACTGGTTTGCTCCGTGGAAGAAGCCATCAAGCTGGGCGCGGATGGTGTGTCGATCCATGTGAATATCGGCGCCGACGATGAAAAAGATATGCTCAAGGACTTTGGCGAAGTTTCCAAACATTGCCAGACCTGGGGCATGCCGCTGCTGGCCATGATGTACACACGCGGGAAAAATATCAAAAAGGAAAGCGACGTGACCGTCGTGAAACATGCCGCCCGCGTGGCTGCGGAACTGGGTGCGGATCTGGTGAAAGTCAATTATACGGGCGACCCGGAAAGCTTCCGCAGCGTGGTGGAAGGCTGCGGCGTTCCCGTGCTGATCGCCGGCGGCGAAAAAGCGAAAAGCGATATCGACGTTTTAAAAAACATCAAAAATGCCATTGAGGCCGGTGGCGGCGGCGTGTCGATTGGCCGAAACGTTTTTCAGCACGAGAATCCCTCCCGGATGATTAAGGCAATCAAGGCGATTATTCACGAAAATGCAAGCGTAAAAGCGGCAACGGCAATTCTGGAAGGGAAAGGCTGATCATGAAAACCGTTTGGCTCGATTGCCGGAACTGGAATAAAGACCTCGTCACAACGGCGATTGAAAGCGGCGTTGACGCTGTTTTGGTGTCTTCGCCCGACGTGGAAAAAGTCAAAGCCCTCGGGCTCATCCCCGTTATCGCGGACTCCAACCAGGGAGATCTGCTTCTGGGGAAAGATGTGGTCGAAATCCCCATCCGAAATAAGCAGGACGAAGAACGTATCGCCTCACTGACGCGGGAAATAGCCATCGTGGAGGGTCAGGATTGGACCATCATTCCTCTGGAGAATATCATTGCCCAGGGCGTCAAAGTGGTTTTCCCCGTATCGTCCCTCGAGGACGCGAAGGTAGCCTTGACCGTTTTAGAAAAGGGCGTTTGGGGTGTTTTGATCCGCACCAACGATCCGGCCGTCGTCAAAGCCATTGTGCAATTCGCCAAGGGCATCGGCTCAACGTTAACCCTTCAGGAATTTGTCATCAAGGCGGTTCGTAAGGTATCCATGGGCGATCGGGTCTGCATCGACACCATCACGGATATGAAGCCTGGCGAAGGTATGCTGATCGGCAATTACAGCAACGCTTTTTTCCTCGTTCATTCAGAAAGCGTTGAAAACCCCTATGTCGAACCCAGACCCTTCCGGGTCAACGCCGGCGCTGTCCATGCCTATATCCTGATGCCCGGCGGCAAGACAAAATATCTTGATGAACTCAAAACAGGCGATGATGTCCTGATCGTCAATGAAAAGGGCGATACTTTTTCTTCTACCGTCGGCCGTCTTAAAGTTGAAAAAAGGCCCATGCTCAACATCGTGGCGGATACCGGCCATAAAGAAGTGTCGCTCATCTTGCAAAACGCCGAAACGATCCGGCTGACACAACCGTCCGGCGAACCCATATCCGTCGTCAAACTGACCGCAGGCGACAGGGTTTTAGGCTATACCGAAGAAGGCGGAAGGCATTTCGGATTCAAAATTTCGGAAACCATCAACGAAAAATAATCTTCTCCCCTCCCCGTCAAACGGGGAGGTTTTTCCACCTGCCCACTACAGCTGACAATGTGGACAGTAATACGAGCTTCGTCCCCCCTGTTTGATCCGACAAATGACGCCACCACAGGCTTCGCAGGTGCAGCCCGCCTTCCCGTAGACACGAAGCGCCTTCTGGTTTTCCCCTTTGCGGCCGTAAAGATCCCGCCAGTCTGAGATGGAGGTGCCGCGGCTTTCGATGCCTTTTTTCAAAACGCGGCGGGCCAGGCGAAATATTTTTTTCCATTCGCTTGCGGTAACCGCCGCCGCCCTGCGTAAAGGCGAAACGCCCGCCTGATGGAGTATCTCACAGGCATAAATATTCCCGATCCCGGCTATGGCTTTCGGATCCATCAAGAGGGTTTTGACACTAACCTTCCTGTCGGTCTGCTTTGTCATAAAAGCATTTTCATCAAAGTCCAGGAGCAAATCTTTTTCGCCCGTGTCGATCCGATCCTTTTCTATCTTGACGGTGGCAAATCGCCTCGGGTCAACCAGATCGACGACACCTTCCTCAAAAACCATGCGCCATCGCCCATGCGGAAGCTTTTCCCCGGAGGGATTCCAAAACAATCGTCCCGTCATCCGCAAATGCACACTGATGCGCCTTCCGTCGTCCAAAACAAGGATAATCGTTTTGCCGCTACGACGGACGGATGCCACAATCCGGTTTCTGACGGTGGCGATCCCGTCCAGCTTGTCGTCAAATATTTTCGTGCTCAGTATTTTCTTCCCCGCTATTTTTTGTTGGAGCTGAAGGCACAGGGTTTCTACTTCCGGCAA
>JAWOJC010000079.1:0-34446 GCA_046484315.1 Smithellaceae bacterium
GAAATATGCGTGACCGGATGGTTTTTGTTGTCTTCTGTCGGTGTTTCCCCTCCGATGCCTTCACTGCCTCCCATGCCGTGAAACTCAAATGAATAAAGCGGCCCGCCATCGGCCCTCTTTGCGTCTCCGCGATTGGTGGTGGCCCACATGCGCACCGTGTACCAAAGCTCGTAGGTCACTTCCGTGTCGCCGATAAAATATTTTTTCTCCGCCGGTATAGTCACAAAGACATTATCATTGACGCCTATCGGGAAAGTCAGTGGCGTCCAGACGTAAACCATGTTGAACTCCAGAGACCCTCTTTTAAAATTGAGCTTCTGACCCGGATCAGGCAGACCGGGTATATCAAAGTCGGAAGGTGAAGGAGCAATGGTCGTAAAGACAGTGGTTCCCGGAGAAGGAGGCTCGGGATCATCAACCTCCTTGACGATCACACGGCAGCTCGTGGTTTCCATGCTGGGCCAGGTGGACACAATAATGTCCGCTTCGCCGGTTTCCAACCCTCGAATGTTCCGGGAGCTTATGGTTGATGGAATCGGAAAATCCACCGCATCAAGATTCGTGCTGAACCACTGGAGCCTGACGTGGGTCGCGTCCATCGGTAAAATCGCCAATTGCAAAGACATGCCGTCTTCCTTATCAATGACCACGATGCCATCGGGGCAATTCGTAAATGAAAATTCCTCAACCGGCACAATGACACGAACCGCGCAGAACGATGTGAATTCACCGTCTTCACTGGTGACGGTGATGGTGGTGAACCCGCTACTGACGCCCTGAATGTCGCCGTCATCATTGACGGTAACTACTGTTTCATCGCCGCTTTGCCAGGTGACGTTTCGGTTGGTCGCGTTAGCTGGCGCAAAAACGGTTGAAAGAGACAACGTATCACCGACGCCGATTGTGACGGCTTCCGGGTCGATATAGACGGCTTCCGCAGCCACCGGCCTGACAACAGGATACAAAGGATCATCTCCCCCTGAACTGCAGCCCCCCAGCAGCATCACAGTAAAAAGTAACGCTATTGATGTTTTAGTGATATTTCGCATATTCTATTCCTCCACTCTCATTCTCCGGTTTGGTCTTTTTTTCGTTACTCATGAATCACACTGACAATCGAAATTTTGCTACCGTCCAACCGCGCACCGGCCAGACGTACAAGCATCAGGCCCGCAATTCCCATACTGACTTGTTTCATTGTTCATCCTCCATTTCTAAGGCGTAGCGCAGAATGTCCGCTTTCTGCCGGCAGGACATCGGCGCACTGCCGGTATTTAACCGCGTCACTTTACGTCAAATATTTTCTTCTGTCTTCCGTGTGGGTGCTGTTTTGTGTCGTGTGAGTGCTTTTTTAGAAAGCTTTTGCGGCTTAAAATAATGCTTGACTATATTTTGCGATTGCCGTAGGGTTTCACCAACTTCGCGGGTCATCTTGGAAAAAGCGAAGGAATAAGTTGAATAGAGTCATTTAAAGCACAAGGTAGGCCGCCTCGGTACTTTTGAACTTGGCGGCTTTTTTTAGTTCTGCACAGTGATGATTCGACTTAGGAAATATTGAGAAAGGAGGATCAGCACTATGTCAGAAGGTAAAGTAAAGTGGTTCAACGAACGTAAGGGCTTCGGCTTCATCGAGCAAGAGGACGGAAACGATATTTTCGTGCACTTCAGCGCCATTCAGTCCAGCGGTTTCAAAACCCTGAATGAAGGCCAGCAGGTCAGCTTCGACGTTGTTCAGGGCAAAAAAGGCCTGGAAGCGGAAAACGTCAGAGCCGTCTAACGGTTCATTTGAAAATTTCACAAAAAGCGCGCCGCGCGTGACAACGCCGGCGTGCTTTTCATTATCTCCAACCCTGAATATTCCTTGACAAAAATAATCAATTTGGGTTAGTCCTAACCACTTTTTTTGGCAGGCAGTCCTGAGCGTGTGGTTTCCCCATCCCAGACGATTTTTTTAATGCGGAAAACGGCCGCAACCCGTATCTTGTTTGCCCACCCAAAAAGACAGCCCGCGTAAAAACTCAATTCAGCAGAGGGGGTTACCTTGTATTTCTCGGAAGACACACAAAAGACATCTGAACAACTGACCCGAAAATGGCAGGAGGATGTTCAAAAAGCGCTTCAAAGCAATCCCGACCAGAAGGAACGCTTCTCCACCGTTTCCGATCTGGACATCAAAAGACTCTATACACCCGAAGACATAAAAGACATGGATTTCGCCCGCGACATCAGCGCGCCCGGCGAATATCCTTATCTGCGCGGCAACCAGGTCACAGGCTATCGCGGACGCCACTGGACGTTCAGGATGTTTTCCGGCATGGGCAGCGCGCAGGACACCAACGCACGCTGGCAGATGCTTCTGCGTGAAGGCCAGACGGGTCTTTCCACCGCGTTTGATTTTCCGACCCTCATGGGGTACGACAGCGACTCGCCTAGGTCCTTAGGCGAAGTCGGCAAGTGCGGTGTGGCCATTGACACGCTTGAAGATTTTATGGCGCTGATGGACGGCATACCGCTTGATCAGGTCACCACGTCCATGACCATCAATCCCCCGGCCACCGTGCTGTGGGCCATGTATTGCGCGGCGGCCGACATCAAGGGCGTCCCCTTAACCAGGATCGGCGGCACCATTCAAAACGATATGCTCAAGGAGTTCATCGCGCAAAAGACGTTCATGTGTCCGCCGGAACCTTCCGTTAAACTCATCAGCGACACGGTGGAATTCGGCACAAAATACGTTCCACGCTGGAATACGATCAGCATCAGCGGCTATCACATCCGCGAAGCGGGCGCGACCGCCGTGCAGGAACTGGCCTTCACGCTTCGCGACGGGATTGAATATGTCGAGGACGTCATCCGCCGTAAAAAAATGAACGTTGATGATTTCGCGCCGCGCCTGTCTTTCTTTTTCAATTCGCACATCGACTTTTTCGAGGAGATCTGCAAACTCCGCGCGGCACGACGCATCTGGGCCAAGGTGATGCGCGACCGTTTCGGCGCGAAAAATCCCCGATCACTTTGGATGCGCTTTCACACACAGACCGCCGGCTGTTCGCTCACCGCGCAGCAACCCTACAACAACGTGGTCCGCACCGCCGTGGAGGCTCTCGCGGCCGTCCTGGGCGGGACCCAGTCGCTGCATACCAATTCGCTCGACGAAGTGTTCTGTCTGCCGTCCGATCACGCGGTGGAAGTGGCGCTGCGCACGCAGCAGATCATCGCCGAAGAAACAGGCGTGATCAACACGATCGATCCACTGGCCGGCTCTTACTTTGTCGAATCTCTGACCAATGAGATCGAGGAGAAAACCTGGGAATACATCGAAAAAATCGACGCGATGGGCGGTATGATCGCCGCCATCGAAAGAGGCTTCCCCCAGATGGAAATCGCGGATGCGGCCTACAAGTTCCAGCGGCAGGTTGAAGCCAAAGAAAAAATTATGGTTGGCGTCAACAAGTATGTCACCGAAGCGCAGCACGCGGTGCCGCTGGTGGAAATTGATGAAAAGATGGGCGAAGAACAGATTAAAAGGCTTCAGGATGTTCGCCGAAGGCGCGATAACCGCGCCGTTTCGCAGTCGCTGACGGATATTCGCGCTGCGTGCAAAAGCGGTGAAAACGTCATGCCCTACTGTATCGAGGCGGTCAAGCATCTGGCCTCGCAGCAGGAAATCTGTGACGTTTACCGGGATGTATACGGGGAATATCGCGACCCCGGACTGTATTAAATTACACCCAAACGGAAACAACCGTTTTGGCGCTGTGAGCAAGGGAGATTTGCACATGTCAGAAAGAAAAATTCGAGTGATGGTGGCCAAACCCGGCCTCGACGGCCATGACCGGGGCGCGCGCGTTTTAGCGCGCTGTTTCCGCGACGCCGGCTTTGAAGTCATTTACACCGGCTGCCATCAAACCCCGGAACAGGTCGCGGCAGCGGCCATTCAGGAAGATGTTGATCTGGTGGGGCTCAGCTGCCTGTCGGGCGCGCACCGCGTTTTGTTTCCACGTGTGGTGGAGCTGCTTCGAGAAAAAAACGCCTCGGACATCACCGTCATCGGCGGCGGGATCATCCCCGAACAGGATTTCCCCATGCTCTATGAGGCGGGCATTCAGGCCATCTTCACCCCGGGCGCATCGCTCGATTCCATTGTGGACTGGATTCGAGACCATGTCGCCAACCGCCATTAAACGAAACGACAGAGATCCCTCATTTATGGAAACCACGGCTAAAATATGCGCAGGCGACGTCCGCTCGGCCTCGCGCCTCATCCGGGACCTGGAAGACAAACTGCCGCACGCCCGCCCCCGGCTTAAGCAGCTTTTCGCGCACACGGGCAAATCGTTTATTGTGGGCATTACCGGCTCGCCCGGCGCAGGAAAAAGCACGCTGACCGACGCGCTGATCCACGAATTCCGCAAGCACGGCAAAACCGTTGGCGTTCTGGCCGTGGACCCCACCAGCCCCTTTTCCGGCGGCGCGATTCTGGGTGATCGCGTCCGGATGCTTCGGCATGCCGAGGACGAAGGCGTGTTTGTCCGATCGCTGGCCACGCGCGGCGCATTGGGCGGTTTATCCCAGGCCGCAGGCGACGCCATCCACGTGATGGAGGCCATGGGCAAAGAGGTCATCATCGTCGAAACGGTCGGGATCGGCCAGCAGGAACTCGACATTATTCACCACGCGCACAGCGTGATCGTGGTGCTGGTACCCGGCATGGGCGACGAAATTCAGACCATGAAGGCCGGCATCATGGAAATCGCCGACGTATTCGCCATCAACAAGGCCGATCGGCCCGGTGCGAAACAGTTGCAAACGGAGCTGACGGCGCTTTTGAGCGCCTCGCCCCTGACGCAAAATGCCTGGCGGCCGCCCATCGTCAGTATCGGCAACCTCTATGAACCAGAGGGCTTTGCAGCAAAAACAGAAGAACTGATGCAGAAAATCTCCGATCACCACGCGCATCTGATCATCAGCGGCCAGCTTGCCGAACGCATGGAGCGCAAGGCGATGATGGAAATCACCGACGCGCTCAAGGCCTGCATTCTGGAACCGGTGATCAACCTGCTTCTCGAAAGCGGCGAACTGAAAAATATCACTGACCGGGTAAAAAGTCGGGAAGCGGATCCTTACACAGAAGCGGAAAGCGTGGCGCACCGCTTCCTCAAATCAGGAGACATGTGATGACACCTGCAAGTCAAAAAAGCGCACCCCTGAAGAAAACGGCAAAGAAAGCCGCGACCGCACCCGAAAAAGCAGCGTCTTTCGAGCCCCGAGGCCTGGTTATTGTGATTACCGGCAACGGCAAGGGAAAAACCACGTCCGCCTTCGGCCAGGCGCTGCGCGCTGTGGGTCAGGGCTACAAAGTCTTCATCGCCCAGTTTATGAAAGGCCGCGATTACGGCGAGTTTGTCGCCGCGGAGAAATATCTGCCCCGGCTCACCATCCGTCGCTTCGGGCTGGACAGCTTTGTCATGCGCGACAATCCCGCCCCCGTGGATATCGAGCTTGCCCGACAGGGCTTTGATGTGGTCAAAAAAGCGGTGGCTTCCGGTAAATACAACATGATCATCCTCGATGAAATCAATGTGGCGGTAGACTTCAAGCTCATTGCCGTTACGGATGTCATCGATCTGATTCAAAACAAACCGGCCGCGCTGGATCTGATTCTTACCGGCCGTTATGCGCCGAAGGAAATTCTTAAACTGGCCGATACAGTCAGCGAAGTCAAAGAAATCAAGCACCATTATGCCGCAGGCATTAAAGACCGGGCGGGCATCGAATATTAGGCACACCGATCATTTAACAAACGGAGCATGACTATGTTCACCTGGTTGACCAGTCCCGAGGCCTGGGTCGCCCTCGGAACACTCACCGCCCTGGAAATCGTTCTGGGCATTGACAACATTATTTTCATTTCCATCCTCGCGGGACGACTGCCCGCCCAAAAAAGAAACCTGGCCAGAAACCTCGGCCTCATCCTGGCAATGCTCAGCCGGCTGGTGCTTTTGTTTTCCATCGTCTGGATTTCCAATCTGACAAAGCCCTGGATGACGATTCTGGGGCAGGAAATCTCCGGCCGCGACGTGATTCTGATCGGCGGCGGTTTATTCCTGCTGGCCAAGGCCACCCATGAAATTCACGTCAGCCTCGAAGGGGTTGAAGAAGCCAAACCGATGCCCAAAACCGCAACGATGGGTCTGGTGCTTTTGCAGATTGCCGTTTTGGATATTGTCTTTTCGCTGGATTCCGTCATCACAGCGGTCGGGCTGGCCCGGCACATTTCAATCATGGCGATTGCCATCGTTTTAGCCGTGGGGGTCATGCTGTTGGCCGCCAAGTCGATTGCGGATTTTGTAGACCACCATCCGACGATCAAGATTCTGGCGTTATCCTTTCTGCTCCTGGTGGGGGTGACGCTGATTGTCGAAGGATTTGATGTGCATGTGCCGAAAGGCTATATCTATTTTGCCATGGCGTTTTCCGTGACGGTGGAAATGCTCAATTTACGGATGCGCAAACGTCAGACACAGCCGGTGAAACTTCGCAAGAGAAAGATGCGCCAGACCCGAAAACTGTGAGTATTGCGGATCGCCAAAAAACCGCGGCGGCTCAGCACTCGTATTGTTCCAGAAAATTATGCAGGGCGGTTTTCAGCCAGGCGAACGACTCCTCGCTGGTGATGATAAACAGATAGCCGCTGACATTTTTATCGTTGAATTCGAACATGGTTCGAAGCACAATGGCCAGGCTGTCGCTTGCAAAAAGACTGTCCGCGATCACGCCTCGCTGGTTACGCTCCACCACAACACGGGGCGGAGAATACGTGATGATGTCCCCCAGAAGCTCTGCTATTTTCCCGATGCAGGCACCGATCAGAATGTTGCCGACTTCCCGAAACGTCTCTTTTTCCAGCTCATAGATCGGGTCTGATTCGAAATACTCTTCCGAACCGTCAAGCATCGAAAGAATTTTTTTGCCGCTGTCCGCCGGAAAAACCAGAAAAGCGCTGCCCTTGAACTTTCCCCAGAAATTCTGTTCTACGACGGAAACCTTGTCATAGTCCTTAATTTCCGTGTTGATATAGGGAGGAAGGTCGGATGAACGCAAAAGTTTGATAAATGGCACACTGAGGATTACAAAGATATCAATGTATTCGGCCAAATCGGATGCGGCGCGGCCAAACGCGATATTCATGATTTCCTGCAAAATATCGGTTTCTTCTTCTGTGATCATGATTTCGGAATTGGGTTCCATCAGTTATCTCCGTCCGATAAGCGCGTCTTCAGCTTCGGCAATCGCGGCGGTAATATTTTCCCGGCTGGGCGGTTTCTTGATGACGGAAAAGGCGCCCAGATCATGCGCGCGGGCAATGGCCCTGATCTGAACGTCGGCTGTGGCAATGACCACAATCGCGCGGGGATCGAGCTTCATGATTTCCTGCAGGGCGTCAAACCCGTTCATCACCGGCATGGTCAAATCCATGAACGTCAGATCCGGTTTTACGTCCTTGAATTTCTGTAAACCGAGCTGTCCGTCCGCCGCGTCATAGAGTTCATAACCCTGATCCTTGGGGATACAGCTTTTCATGATCTTGATAGAAATGGGAGAATCGTCAACAATCAATATCTTTTTGATCATAATCGCCTCTCTACGTTTTTGCCTTGCGCACAGTGCTTTCTACCAACTGCCGGCTTCTGTAGCCGATATTCCAAATCTTTTCAAGTATTTCTCAGGCTAGTCCAACATTTTCGTGAGGTTGCGTCCTGCATTCTTGGCCGCATAGAGTCCGGAATCTGCCTTTTTCAGCAGCATTTCTCCGCTGACGATCCCTTCACACATTGTAGAAACGCCCAGGCTGATCGTCACCCGGATGCTCTGATCCGAATACTCAAAGACCGCATCGGCAATTTTATTGCGGAACCGTTCTGCAAGAATCAAGGCTGCCGCAGGCGGCGTATCCGGCAGCAGACAGCAGAACTCCTCGCCGCCGTAACGGGACAAAAAGTCTTCGGAGCGAATGGAATTACGAATATGGAGCGCAATTTCCTGCAGAATATAATCACCGCATTGATGACCGTATGTATCGTTGATCTGCTTAAAATGGTCGATGTCAAAAATAATCAGACTCAGGGGATGGCCGTAGCGTTTGAAACGATCAACCTCATCTTTGAGCCGGCTCTCGAGGGAACGGCGGTTGTTAATCCCCGTCAGGGCATCTATCATATTGAGCGCCATCAGTTTCCGCTCAAAGTTGACGGTTTCCGTCACGTCATGGACGGCGATAAAGATATACTCAATGTCGCCTTGTTCGTTGCGCAACGGTCCCATCGTACAGCTTTGCTGCATGTGGCCGAATTCAGAATCGAAAGAACTGATGGGTTTGAAGGGAAACAGATAATGATGCAACTTCTGTGAAAAGAAGCAGAAATTGCCGAATGTTAAAACGGACTTGCAGTTATTGAGAAACCGGGGCCGTTTGAGGTTGGGAAAAAGCTCACATACGGCAGAACCCACAATGGATTCAGGATTGATACCGCTATGCAATTCCATCCAGCGGTTCCAGTGACAAACCTTCAGATCCCGATCCAGAATCACCAGACCGATATCCACCATGTCAAATACCTGAAAAAAAATTGTCGATTCTTTGCCGCTTTGATCCATAGTCTCTCGTAAAACGCTGTTTTTCGCTCCGGCTGTTTCTACACAGTGAATGTTGCTTCCAATATATCGGCAAAAGGCATGTGCATCATTAATACGGACATGCCGGATCCCTGTCGGGCAGAAAGAACTCTCTATCGGGGCGGCATTCGAAGCGCGCCGTCGAGACGGATGCAGCATCCGTTCAACATCGGGTTTTCAATGATGTGCATGACCATACGGGCAAATTCATTAGGTTTCCCGAGGCGGCGGGGGAAAGGAACCCCTTTGGCCATATCCTCTTTGACGGCCGGAGGCAAGCCCGCCATGAGCGGGGTATCGAATAAACCCGGCGCGATGGTCGCCACGCGAATGCCGTAATCGGCGCATTCCCGGGCAATCGGCAGCGTCATACCCACAATCCCGCCTTTGGACGCGCAATAGGCCGCCTGACCGATCTGACCGTCAAACGCGGCAATGGAGGCGGTGTTCACGATAACACCCCTTTCACCTTCCCCGTTCGGCGTGTTTTTGTGCATCTGTTCAACCGCCAGACGGATCACATTGAGCGTTCCCACCAGATTGATCTGGATCACTTTATTGAAAGAAGCCAAAGACAAAGGACCTTTTTTGCCCATCACCTTCCCCGCGTCCGCCACGCCCGCGCAATTGATCGCGACATTGATTTTACCGAATCGTTCCGCCGTTTCCCGGATAGCCCGTTGAATATCTTCCTCGGAGGTAACATCGCCCTGGACAAAAACCGCCCGACCATCGGTTGCAGACGCAACCTTTTCGCCCCTGACCCCATCCATATCGACAATAACAACTTTCGCACGCCGGTTCGTCAGTTCCAGCACTGTGGCTTCGCCTAATCCCGAGGCGCCACCGGTCACCAAAGCGACAACTTCCGTGTAATTCATATTCCCCCTCCTGTATCAGCAAAGTAAAAATTCTTGGCTTGCTGCTTAACACAAGAAAACCGGTCTGACAACAACATACCTTTCGAGCGGGCGAACCCATTATGAAACATAAGCATACGCAACAAAACGGCCATCATGACTAAGACTGATATCCACGACGGCGGAGGGATTTCCTGATACATAAAGCACCGGCGGACCGAGCCCGGTTTTGGTTTTTGAGCGGACAATTTGCAGCGATTCTTGAGAAAGGTTGAATTGAACGGCAAGACGCCGGATCAGTATTGCCCGGACATAGCCCGAGGCATCCGGCGCCAAAACGGCTATGTCTTCGGACCATGGCGCGACATGGAAAAGTATCCGGTCCAATGCGCGATCCGTGTCGACAGCCAGGCAATGGATGTAATCGGATGATACAAAAAGGCGGATAGAGACCGGACCGGCACCGGGAATCAGTACCTGCCCGTCCGCATAACCGGATGTCTGAAAAGAAATGCCTCCCGATGGATCGGAAGGCAACTCATATCGAACAGACCAGCGACGCGGCATAAACGCAGCGTCGACGGATTTTTTTTGCAGAACTTTATACGCCGCTTCCTTGCAGGTCCAAAAGGCCCACAGCGTTACGTCGGAATCCGGAGAGGCCCTGACAGCGGCAATTTCATGACCGGTGAGGATTTTCTCCATGTAACGCGAATCCAGACTCTTTTTCGCGTTGGCCGGATATTTTAAATCCACAAGATCGTTCCCGACGCATGTCAAAATACGATTCCTCCATCTGCGCGAGTTTGTCTATGATTTGCGCGGCATATTCCCGCTGCACGCGCAGCCCTGTTCCTTCCAGAGGCATCGGTGTAAACACATTCATCTGCGCGTCGAATTTTTCTCCCCAGACGGGAATCATGCCGTATCTGCGCTGCTTGTCACCGCGCAGATACATGCACATGATTTTACAGTTTTCCACATCTTTCACAAATCGGCCGACCCCATAGGAAAAATTGTCCCGGTCCACCCGACCGGTGCGTGACCTGCCCCCTTCGGGAAAAATCATCACCGTGTGATTGTCGCGCAAAAGGTAGATGCATTTATCCAGCGTTTTCTTCATTTTCTCGCGCGAACCGCCGCGATCGATGGGAATGCACTTGGATAGATAGCACAACAGCGCCAGAAAAATATTGCTTTGAAAATTTCTCCGCTCCGGCAGGTTCCAGGGCAGCTTTTTGAACTGTTTCACATGCCCGCCGAGACTGAATGCGGCATAGCTCAGAATAAAAGAATCAATCATGGTCAGGTGATTGGCGCAGATAATCCAGGGGCCCTTGTGCGCCGAGAACGCCTCAGCGCACTGCCGTCGGACTTCGCGCAAATTTCTGACCCGGTAATTCATCAGACGCGCGATCAAAAAGTAGAAAGGCGCGACAAAAATGATGGCCAGCCGCCCTAAAAACTCCTGCAGCTGCAGGAAAAACAAAGATCGCTTATCCATAATCCCTACCCGAGTTTATTTTTAACGATACTCACCGCATCGCCGATGGTGCGGATTTTGTCTGCCTCATCATCGTCAACGCTGATGCCGAAAACATCTTCACATTTGATAATCACATCAACCAGACGCGCGGAATTGACTTTCAAGTCGTTGAGAATATGCGTCTCGAGCGTTGCTTTTTCCAGAAGCGTCACATCCTTGGTGTATGTCTTTAAAATATTAACCATCTCTTCAAAAATTTTCTTGTCATCCATTGTACTAAACTCCTTCTATTAAAATTATTTGTCTTCCCACTTCTTAAATATAATGCAGCTATTAACATCCCCGAAGCCGAAACCGGCTTTGGCCAGATACTTCAATTCAGGAAACGCCATACAGGTTTGCGGTATTTTTGCCGCGTATTGCGCAATATCCGGATGCACGTCCTCGGAATTAACCGACGGATGCAAAAATCCTTTATACATTTGCAAAACGCTCGCGACACACTCAATGGCCCCTGCCGCGCCCAGACAATGCCCGACCAGCGACTTGGTGGCGTTGATGTAGGGAAAATTATCCGGCGTCCGTTCGAGGGCCTCCGTCCAGTTTTTCACCTCATAAGGATCAGCGTACGTGGCGGTCAAATGTCCGTTGATCGCGTCCACCTCGGCGGGCGCGATACCCGCATCCGCCACAGCGCCACGAATACACTTCTGCACGCCCACGGAATTGGGTGCCGTCATCGAACCGCCCATGCGCTGGCCACCGCAATTGACATATCCGCCGATAATTTCCGCGTAGATTCTCGCACCGCGGGCCAACGCCGTCTCCAATTCTTCGAGCACCAGCATCGCACCGCCGGAGCCCGGCACAAAACCGCAGGCAGAAGCCGACATCGGCCGGGAGCCTGCGGTGGGATTGTCATTGAACTTGCGGGCAATCACACGCATCGCGTCAAAGCCGCCCCAGATATAAGGAGACGCGCCTTCAGAGCCGCCTGCCACCATGCGCTTGGCCAGCCCCATCCGAATTCGCCATAACGCGTCAATCACGGCTTCATTGCCTGTGCTGCATGCCGAGGAATTCGACGTCACCTGATTGCCGGCGCCGATCAATCCTGCGATGCGCGCGCTGGTTCCGCTGTTCATCACCTGCTCGACCACCCGGCTGCCCAGTCTGCGCACCCGGCCTTCATTGATGGTCGGCACGACGTTGAGCGCGATGGTGTCCATCCCGCCGATCCCGGAACCGGCGATAACACCCGTATCCCAGTCCACTGTCTCATCGCCGCTTTCGGGCATGGCAAAACCCGCGTCACGCCAGGCGTCCACCGCGGAAACCGACGCGTAACCGATATTGTCATTGATGGACATCAGCTTTTCGTGATCAAAATACAATTTGCGGATTTCATCAAAATTCTGAGGCACCCCTGCAATCTGACAACCGAACTTCAATTCTTCGAGTTGCGGAATAAAACGAATGCCTGATTTTCCTTCGCGCAGCGCCTGTTCAAAATCCGTCAGCCCGTGCGCGTTCGGCGCGGCAACACCCATTCCCGTGATAACGACTCTTTTTCTCATGTTTCCACTCCCATTCCGGCTAATTTCCCCGCACAAACCACTTCTCCGCTTTCTCTTTCCATGCTGGTTTCCACTTTCAATGCCCCTTTACGCATATAGATTTTTTTCCCCCGGACAAGGACTCTTTCACCCGGTAAAACAATCCCCTTGAACTCAATATCATCGGCTAAAGAAAAAAGGCTCAGCGGGCCTTTCATCTGGCTCGGTCGCACATTTCGCTGACAAGACAGCAGGTACATGCCGTAGGCCACCACACCGATCTGCGCCATGGATTCCACCAAAATCACGCCCGGGGTGATCGGACGCCCGGGAAAGTGCCCCGGATAAAAAAACTCATCCTCACGAAACCGGTAAGCCCCGACAATTTCCTCCTCGTTGAGCGTCAGAATCTCATCGATGAAACGAAACGG
Source organism: Smithellaceae bacterium (assembly GCA_046484315.1). Taxonomy (GTDB): domain Bacteria; phylum Desulfobacterota; class Syntrophia; order Syntrophales; family Smithellaceae; genus UBA8904. The sequence continues at coordinate 13,010 of JAWOJC010000079.1, forward strand.
CTTCTGCTGCGGCACCAGGGCCAGGACTTCCTGTTTGATGCCGTCATCAGCCTCCATAGAGCCCTCCGTTGACGTGAATGACTGAACCCTGAATATAGCTGCCTTTGGTCGCCAGAAAACCGACGACCTCGGCAATTTCTTCCGGCCTGCCGATTCGCTGCAAAGGAATATTCGCCATAATCCGGTCTTTAACGTCGGCAGGAAGATCTTCCGTCATGTCTGTCTCCACAAAACCGGGCGCTACGGAATTAACCAGAATATTGCGGCCGGCCATTTCCTGCGAAAGTGATTTGGTAAATGCATCCAGCGCCGCTTTTTCCATCGTATAGACGATCTGGCCGGGATTGCCCATATGGCCCACAACACTTGAAATATTGATAATGCGGCCGGCTTTGGCGCGCATCATGAATTGTCTCAAAATTCTCTTGGTCAGATACCAGACACCGCGCGACAGCGCCCGCTGTTCGTCGAACTGTTCCACCTTCATGGAAATGATATCGGCATTGATGGAAAGTCCGGCATTGTTCACCAGCACATCCACGCGGCCCGCTGTGTCTTTGATATTGGCGACCAACGCGTCGATCTGATCGATCTGAGCCAGATCCGCCTGAACCAGAAAACTGTCTTTGATTTCGTCTCGCAGGGCCTCCGCCTTTTGCGCGCTCTTGCGGTAATGAATTCCGACACGAAAGCCTTCCGCGGCCAGCGCGCGGCAACAGGCGGCGCCGATTCCCGTGGCGCCTCCCGTGACTAATGCGACAGGTTTGTCCATTGTTTCTTATCCTCTACTTTCAATAAAAAAAGATAACATGACTAAACGATCTCCCTGCCAATGATCATATTCTGCACTTCGCGGACGCCTTCGTAAATATCAATGATATGCGCGTCGCGCACCAGTTTCGATATTTCGTATTCCGTTGTAAACCCGTAACCGCCGTGAAGATGCAGTCCCTCGGTAGAGCAAAAAAGAGCCGCTTCCGCACAGGTGTTCTTGGCCAGGGACGCATAGATGCCCGCATCGTCGGCCTTTTCCTGAATCTTGCAGGTCGCTTTGATCAGCGACAGTTCCGCCAGTTCAACTTTTTTCCACATGGTGGTGAGCATTTCGCGGGCCACCGGCAGATCGCAGATCCGCTGACCGAATTGTTTGCGCTCACGGGTATAGGCCAACGTCAGGTCCAAAGCCCGTTTGGCCAGGCCCAGACCGATGGCCGCCACCATCGGACGTGCATAATCAAGCACATCCACGATATATTTGAAGCCGAAGCGTCGATCGCCGATAATCTGATCCGGCTGGACAACGACATCTTCAAATGTGACGGTGGCCGTGTTCGACAATCTCTGTCCGAGCTTGTCTTCCGGTTTTCCGATAGTGATTTTTCCACCCGTCGGAACATTAATTTCACGCTGTCCGGTCCCCACATCCGGCAGTTCGGCGGAGGTGACGTGATCCACCGGAATGACCACACAGGCCATGAAGTTACTGGTCGGCTTGCCGACTTTACAAAGCACGGTAAACTGCGATGCGTAGGACGCGTTGGTGATGAAGCACTTGGCGCCGTTCAACACGTAAGAGCCGTCATCGCGCTTCGCGATAAAGCTGGTCATCAGGGAGTTGTCGGAACCGGCGCCCGGTTCGGTCAGACAAAAGGCAGCGAGCAGCGGTTTTTCAACAAAGGGGCGCAAAAAACGCTCTTTCTGCTCTTCCGTGCCGTGCTGGCTGATGACAATGTTGGCCAGATCATTGCACATGGCGGATGTGGAAATGCCTGTGTCTCCATAAGAAATTTCCTTGATGATCAAAGCCGAGGAAAAAACATCGACCTCAAAACCCTTGATCGCCTCGGGAATACATAAATTGATGATGCCCATTTCCCAGGCCTTGTTGATGACCTGCCAGGGAAAGCGATGTCCTTTTTCCAGCTCGAGGATATGCGGCGTGATTTCTTTTTTGACCAGCCTGCGCACGGTCTCCAGATACTCGATTTGATTGGCGCTGAAACTTAAATCCATGGTTTACCTTTCGTTTAATCTGTTTATTAAAAAAAGTTGCGACCTGTTTTTTCAGGCCTGGGTAAAGACTTTTTCCGCCGCTGAAAGACCGGTGATAGACTCACAGGCAACCCCGATGGTCTTGAAAAAGTCACGCAGCGGGCGTCCCGGACCGATTTCATAAACCCGGTCGGCACGATTGGCCAGCGCCTGCATATTATCGCGCCACAAGACGGAATTGGAAAGCTGATTGACCAGATTGCCGATGACAGCATCAACGGAATCCGCATGAAACGATCCCTGATAATTGGAAGTCACGTTCGGAGCGTTTCGCGCATTAAAAGATTTACTGAAAGCTTTCAAGGTTTCCGCAAAGGGTTCTTCGATTTTTTTCATGAACCGGCTGTGAAAAGGCGCGCTGACATTGAGTTGCACAAATCGGTGCGTCTTAGGCTCCGCGAACAGCTCCTTGCAGCGGCTTTCCGCCGCAGGCAACGCTTTCGCGTCCCCGCTGATCACCACCTGATTGGCGGAATTGATATTGGCAAGATCAATCGGCAGATCCGCAAGGACTTTTCTCAAACCGTCCAGATCAATTCCTTCGGAGATAACCGCGGCCATGGAACCTACACCCACCGGCACAGCCTCCTGCATCAGTTTTCCACGCTGACGGACTATCTGCACCGTGTCGGCAAACGGCATGACACCTGCGGCAACCAGCGCGGCAAATTCACCAAGAGAATGACCACCGAAATAATCGGCCTTAAAACCGTAGCGCTCAGCCAGTCCCCGCAACATGGCAATTTCCGTGGTGACGATACACGGCTGGGTGTACTCGGTCAGGTTCAATCTGGCGTCCTCCTCAAAACAGATCGCCGCGACATCCAGTCCCAGCGCGTCAGCCGCTTCTTCGTAAGTTTGACGGCACACAGGAATCTGATCATAAAAATCCTTCCCCATACCGGTTCTTTGGGATCCCTGACCGGGAAAAACGGCTACGATGCCTTTCGATTCGCTCATTAAAAACTCCCTGAATAATTTAGTGCAATGCTATTACGGCACAAGATCAGTGCATCCCCTCGTACTCAGCACAATCCATGCCACACCCTCCCCATCGGTAAGCCAGACTAAACAGCCTGAATATACTTAATTTTCAATAAACAACCCAATGTCCATCCGATCATTCTACTGTTTTTTACGTGTAATATTTTTTGCACTGCGAACCGGTATTCGCATGGAAGTTTGTTATACGCCGGACGCCTGCCGCAGTTGACAAAACATCCGTTCCAGACTAGAGGCAGGTCTTAAACTGAAGGGAAAATGAAGTCAAGCCGAAATCGAGGAGAGCTTTGCCACCCATGACCATTCACGCAGCCGTGCTGGACAGACATTTTTATGCCCGAGACACCCTGATTGTGGCCAGAGACCTGCTGGGGAAAAAGCTGGTCCGTCAAATCGACCACCAAAAGCTCTCCGGCATCATTGTTGAAACAGAGGCGTATTGCGGAAGGGCCGACAGTGCCTGCCATGCGCACCGGGGAATGACGAAACGCAACGCCGTGATGTTTGGCGAACCGGGCCATGCCTATGTGTATTTCACCTATGGCATGCACCACCTGCTGAATCTGGTCACAGAATCCACAGGCACCCCATGCGCCGTCCTGATCCGGGCCATTATGCCGGTCTCTGGTCTGGAGGCGATGGAGGCACGCCGCCTGAAACGGGGGAAAAATCTCACGAACGGACCGGGCAAGGTTTGTCAGGCCCTGGGCATCGATCTGGCACAAAACGGCCTGGACGTCACGACGGGAAACTCTTTGTGGGTGGAAGAGACGCTTGAACCGACGACAAGAGCCATTGAAACCACGCCCAGAATCGGCATCGATTACGCCAACCCTGAGGACCTAAACGCCCTGTGGCGATTTCTGCTCCGGCCGCTGTGAGCGAAACAAGTTTAAGCTGCCATGAACAACACACACGGCGGGGAGGCGCCGACAAAACAGATCAGCCCTGTGCTTCGTCTTTGACTTCTTCTTGCTGATGCAACTCGAGGAATAATTTCCAACTGGCCAGAAACAAGGATGCGATCACGGGCCCCAGCACAAACCCGCTGACGCCAAACAGGGCGATGCCGCCCAGGGTAGACAGAAAAATCAGCAGCGCGTGCATCTGGATATCCTTCCCCAGCAAAACCGGCCTGAGCAGGTTATCCACGCTGCTGATCACCACGGAACCGAAAATCAGAATCGTGACGCCCTGCCAGACATGCCCCTGAATCAGCATGATAATCCCCGCCGGCGCCCAGATCAATGAACAGCCTATCGCCGGCACAATCGAAAGGCCCAACATCAAAACACCCCAGACCAGCGCCCGCTCAATGCCGGTCACATAGAAAATCATGCCGCCTAAAAAACCTTGAATACCGCCGATCACAAACGTGAATTTCAGCGTCGCTTTGGAAGTGTTGAGAAACTGAGAGATGAACATGTCTATGTGGCGCTGGCTCACAGGCATGTATCGCGTCGCGGTGCTGATTAAGTTCGCGCCGTCGCGCAGAAAATAAAACAGGCAGTACAGCATGACGGCAAACTGAACGAAAAAGACAATCGTATTTTGCGTCAATGCCGTCAGGTTTTTAAACAAAAAATCAGAAACCGCCTTCAAGACCTCCACGGATTTTTCGGCCACCATGGCCTGGTCGATTTTCAGGCTCGATAATAGAGGGTGTTGGCTGAAAGACGCCAGCGCCCTCTCAATGGTTTCCATCCACTGGCCGGTCGAGGTATGAACTGACGCATAAATTTCAATGATTTCAGCGACCAGAAGGCTGGTGAGCAAACCAACCGGCAAAATCAGACAGACCAGCACGCCTGCCAGGGTGATTGAAGCGCAAAGATTGGGGCTTTTGATCCTCCGGTTCAACCAGTTGTTGACGGGGGTGAAAATACCGCCGATCAACACAGCCCAGAGAATCGCGAAAAAAAAGGGTTTCAGCAGATAGCCGAAGCTAAGGGTAATCAGTGCAAGAATCAGGAAGAAAATAACCTTCTGGAAATTTGCAAACGGATTTTCACTCATTTTGCGGGTTCATCCCTTCCGGTCAAAAGTCTTTACTGGAAACGTTCGAAACGCTCAACCTTTTTGACGGACGGCTGCATATTCAGACGATCTCTAAGAGCGCGGGACTTGGCATGGATCACGTGATACCCGTAGCGGAAATTTTTCTGCAACAACTCCGGGTAACGGGCCATATCCACATTCATCTTAGCGCCGCCGGCCGCCATCTTGCGAAGCAGATTGATTTCCTTCCCGATGACCATCGTTTGCCTGGCCCGGACGGCATCCAGCATCGCGCGTCCTGTCGGCGCGCAGGCGGCGCACGTGACCACGCGACCCATCGAATAGAGGGAATGGCCGTCACTGCCGCCGGTCAACGACTTTCGCAGATTCCGACCGAGGCGCGCGCATTTCAGATTCCAACGATGCAGGTTTTCGGCGTTGATGACTTCAATGCCGTCCACCGACTGCAAAAGGCGATCCAGGCGCGGCGGCTCAACACTCAGATTGCAAACGCCCGTGTATAGCGCACAAAAAGGATGCGGAAAAACACATAACGCATCAAATCCCCGGGCGGCGGCCAGAATACTCTCCAGGGAAAGCGCCGTCGAGCTCATGACACTCGGGCCCAAACAGGGCCGGACGAATTGACGATAGAAAGCTCTTAAATCCTTAAGGTTATAAAAATAAAGCAAAACATGCGTCCCTTCCCGGGAGGTGACTTCAATGCCGGGAATAAACGGCACATCCTTGTGCAGGGCCATCTCCAACGCGCCCCGGATATCATTGTGGTCTGTAATCGCAATCCCGATCCCCAACGCGCGAGCCCTGGCCGCAATCGCGTCAACGCCGTTTTGTCCGTCTGTGTAGGAGGTATGGAAATGCAGATCAAAAAGCGTAAAGCGCTTTCTTAATGAATAAATATCCGGTTTTTCAAAAAATATTTCGTGGCCCAGCATGTTCATCTCTACTCTAAACGGTTTATAATTTACGTGGCTGTGTATCACAGATTACCAAATATCACAAATTCGCCCGGAACAACCATTTGCGCCTGCCATGTCCTTGTGGTAATAAATCCAGTCTTTGAGGAGGCAGTTTTGCAAAGTGACCTGGATCTCTTTTTAAAAGCCCTGGCATTCTCGGCACATAAACATCGCTACCAGAAAAGAAAGGATGTTTCGGGATCGCCCTATATCAACCATCCGATCGAAGTGGCCAATGTCTTATGGACCATCGGCGGCATTGGCGATGTGGTCACCCTTATTGCCGCCATCCTTCACGACACCATTGAGGACACCGACACCGCCCCCGAAGAGGTCCGGGAAGCTTTCGGCACAGAGGTTCTGGCCCTGGTCATGGAAGTCAGCGACGATAAAAACCTGCCCAAACAGGAAAGGAAACAAAACCAGATCAATCACGCGCCCCACCTCTCAGCCCGCGCCAAACAGATCAAGCTGGCTGATAAAATCTGCAACGTCCATGATATCGCCTATCTTCCGCCGCAGGGCTGGTCCCTGCAAAGAAGAATCCATTATCTGCAATGGGCCGGGGCGGTGATCGACGGCCTGAGGGGATCCAACGAAGCCCTGGAAAAACATTTCGATGAAACCCTGGCTGCAGCCAGGCGAATGCTGGCCCGGGAGCAACAACCAACCTGAATCCAATAATACCGGCAATCCGACAGGCTCGGGATTTGCGCGATCCACCGGATCCGGTCAGGAGATCATCTGCGCAGAATTTTCTTATCGCACGGTTTTTCCTGCAATCTTATAATTAAATTCGTAGCTAAGCGCGCTGCTCCAATCCTCCTCAAAAACACCTTTGTAGCGCGTACCATGAACGGGACCTACCGGTTTGCCGTAGGTGTAGAACCAGTTCACAACCGGCGTTCCTGAAAAACCCAGCGCGATCCAGTAGGCGCCGGGCATCAAAACCGGCCTTTCCTTATCGGCAAACGCAAACGTCTGCCAGCGGTAGCCGGGCTTGCCGGAAATATCTTCCAGGTTGACCATCCGGGTGGTCCACAGGGGGTCACCGGGCTTGCCCGCATCATCTTTAAATATATCCACCCACAGCCAACCCTCACCGCCGAATTTATGGAGCGCAAGCGAAACGGAATCCAGGCGGACCGGCCTTTTTATTTCCACCACCTGCGCGTACTGGGTCGCGTTGGTCGTCACATATTCGGCTGTTTCCACAAGAAAATTACGACGCATTTCAAAGGCATCCTTTCCGGCAGCCTGCGTCACCCGTGGAAAAGCAAAATCGATATTTTCCGGAAACACAAGGTTGCCGTATTCAAAAGGCACCAAATAACGCAGAATTTTCTTTTCCTCAGGGGAGACCACAACCGGCGGCGGCGGGGGCGGAGGCATTGCTATTTTCTTAAACGGGGACAAAACGTCGGGACTCAACAGCATATTTTTCGGGCCGTATTTTTCTCGTCTGGCCTTCACAGCCGAGGCATCGGAAACAAATCGCGCCCCGATGGTTTCCTGAAGCGTCGGACGGCGGACGGCTCCCGCGCTCTGAATCCAGCGCAACAGACCGTCATTTTTCGTTTCCTGATTATCGACGCCCACTTCGATGCGGACAAACCGGCTGGAAACGAAAAACTGCATATTCTGCGGGTCGTAAGGCACCCAACCCGCGTCCGGAAACCAGATTTCCACCCAGGAATGTCTTCCCTGCCCCATTTTAAAGGTCAGGGTTCCCTTCTCCCAGACCACATCGAACGGCTGATTCAACGTGACCCCGTTGACGATCCGCACGGGGATGCCGACCTGCCGCAAAAGTGCGGCCGTCAGATGGGAGAAATTCTGACAGTTGCCACTGCCTGATTGCAAAGCAAACAACGCGTCATATTGTTCAGGCGGGTTGACGTAACGAACATGATCCACCACCCAGGTCACAACCCGCTGCACGGCATCAAACTGTGTTTTCACATCCCGGGTCAAGCTCAGTGCCAGCTCACGAATCGCGGGATGATCCGTTTGCACCTGCCCGGAAGCCTGCAGATACACCTGCAGATCGTCGGGGATGGGGGCGGGTGGAAACGGCGCCACGGTTTCCAGCGAGGCAAGTCCTATCGAGGTTTTGGCATCGAAAGACACAGAGGCATCGATGGATTGAGGAACGCGGGTCCAGGTGGCCCCGATGGTTTGATTCCCGCGGGCATCCCTGGTGGTCGTGGTCTCCTCGGGTTCGGGTGAGAAGGTCATTTTAAAATTGCTGATTTGCTGTTTGTATGTGGGGGAATCAAAGCTTTCCGGCACGACAAAACTCAGCATGAGTTTTTTCATCGATTCGCCCGCGGCAATGGTATGCGACAACTCATAATGAATGACGGCATTCATGTCGCCGTGAACCGTAAAATTTTCGGCAAAAAGCGTTCCGGCCGGCAGCCATAGGAAAACCAGGATGAGACCTTGAATCTTTTTCATATTAAACCCCTTCCTCAAGTCATAGGCAGGTCATCATAATCGAGATCCGCAAGGAAAGTCAACGACAACAAAATCCTGTTTAATCAATACATACAGAAGCTTAAGCGAATAAGCAAAAAATGTGATTGACAACAGGTCAATTATGGATAAGTTAGCCGAAACCTTGATGTCGAACAGACATCTCAATAAGAAGGAGGATTGTAAATGCTGATAGTTACAGACAAGGCCTCGGAAGTCATCAAGGACTTTCTGAAGGATAAGAGCGCTGATGCGGCCATCCGCATCACCATGTCGATGGGGTGATCCGGGCCCTCTTTGGGCATGGCTCTGGACGAGTCACGAAACGACGACGAAGTGGTAGAACAAAGCGGCATAAAATTTGTTATTGAAAAAGACCTGTACAATCAGGCCAAACCTATCAATGTTGATTTCATCACCACCCCCCAGGGGGCAGGATTTAAATTAACATCCAGCTTCACGCCTACCGAAGGCGGCTGCTGCGGCACATGCAGTTGCTGAGAAACGTCCGGGGGAGAATCTTCTCCCCCGTTTTTTAATTCTATGACAGAAAACAGCCCGATACCCCACGATCTGGACACCGCCGATGATCTGCTCGCGCAGGGCAGGCACGCTGAAGCCATCGCGCTTCTTTTGCAGATCGCATCTGACCGCCCTGAAGAAGAGCAGGTGTTACTGCGTCTGGCCTGGGCCTTGTGGGACCACGGCGACAGGAACGGCTCCGTTCACTACTGGGAAATCCTGCTGGATCGTGAATTGCAACGCAAGGTTTTTACCGGCTTCGCCTATGACGAGTTGGTCCGGATCTACAAGCAGGACAGCCAGATCGAAAAACTGGTCGGCCTTTGTGAAAAAGTTGTCCACGTTCAGCCGCAGGATGCGGGGCTGCAAGAAGAGCTGGGCAACGCGTATCTGTTATCCGGTCAAAATGAAAAAGCCCGCGACATTTTCAGCAAACTCATCTCGATGGAAAAAGACAACCCTGTTTTCTATTGCCGGATGGGGGACGCGCTCATGGCCACAGGGAAAAAAGTTGAATGCGAGGATGCCTATTGCCAGGCCGGTCAAATCGATCCGGACGAGGCAACCCGCTATTTTTTCCTTCTGGCGGATCTGTATAACCGATACGGAGATCACAGCGCTGCAAAACGCTGGCTGGAGAAATGTCTGGAGGCGGACGGCGTAAACAGCCTGTATCTGTGCGCGCTGGGCGATACCCTGATTGCCCTGCAACAGTTTCAAAATGCCATCGACACTTACGAAAAAGCGGCTCACTGTGACGCGGCCCGTGCCGCCGTTTATTACAATCGATTGGGGCATTCCTTTATGAAAGCCGGCCATTTCCTGCGCGCGGCCCAGGCGTTTGAAAAAGCGGTGGTCCTGGATGCGGCAGGCCCTTATGCCGCGGCTCTGGCCGGCGCCCGTAAAGCATTGGAAGCCGGCCGTTCAACCTGATTCATCCCCGTAGATACTCATGATAGACATGGTAGAAGTCTTCATATTCCGCCATCGCCTGACGCAGAATCTGATCCATCCCGGCCACGTCTCTTTTATTGATCGTTAGATTCACGCTTTTATTGTAAGCGTTGATGCTGTCCATGGTGGCCAGCGTGGCACTGATTAAAGCCACAAAGGACTGCCGACGGACAGACATATCGAGTCCTTCGAGATAACGAAGGACGTTGTTGGTTTCCCATACGCCCGTGTCAAAATCCTCATCAACCACAATCAGGTTAAACACATGGAAGCGCATGAATTTGAGCGCCTCGCGAAACGAAGCGGGCTGGGCGATTTCAAAACCCATCTTTTTTAAATCATGAATAATTCTGTCGCGAACCACCGGATCCTGTTCGCAGACCATCGCCGTTTCACCCTCCGGGGCGATATATCCGAAAGGCCTTCCCGAATAATCAATGCCGTCTTCCGCCAGTTTGACCGGGGCATCATTTTTGTCATCGACCATCTCTTCTCTCCTTATTGCTCAATGCGTTTAGTCACCGCAAAAAAGGGGCTTCTCTACCGCCAGGGCGTATCTTTTGATTTTCCATACCCGCGATCCACTTCCAGACGCCCCAGATCCGTCGTCTTTTCGCCGCGGGCGTTCTTGATCGCATCGATTCCGCGACCGACATTGGAACGGTTGGACGCGTAAGCTCTTGCCGTATCCTCGCTAATGATACCCCGTTCGAAAAGATCAACGATGCAATTATCAAAGGTCACCATGCCGAAGGCCTTGCCCTGCTGAATAATATCCTGAAACGTCTTGCCTTCGCCTTCCCCGTGCAAAACGATATCCTTGACGCGCAAAGACGTGCCGAGCGCTTCAAACGCCGCGACGCGGCCGCCATCAATCTTCGGCAGCAGACGCTGACAGATAATCCATCTGAGGGAATCCGCAAGCCGCGTCCGGATCTGGTTTTCCTCTTCGACGGAAAACATACCTAAAATACGGTTCACGGTCTGACCGGCATCAACCGTATGCAGGGTGCTCAAAACGAGATGCCCGGTTTCCGCGGCGTTGAAAGCGATTTCGACGGACTCCCGGTCGCGCATTTCGCCAACCAGAATAACCTTCGGCGCCTGTCGGAGCGCGGCGCGCAGCCCATTGGCAAAGGTATCAAAGTCCTTGCCCAACTCCCGCTGGTTGATCGTGGCTTTCTTCTGTGAGTGCGTGTATTCGATCGGATCTTCCAGCGTGATGACGTGGACGGGGTTCTTCTCATTGATGTCGTTGATCACGGCGGCCAGTGAGGTCGTTTTACCGGAACCGGTCGCGCCGGTCACCAGCACGATGCCATTTTTCTCAACGGCCACACGGCGGTAGGCCTCCGGCAGCCCCAGCTCGTCAAAACTCGGAATCATGGTTTCGAGTTTTCTCAGAACAATCGAGTACTGACCGCGCTGCGAAAACACATTGACACGGAAACGGGCAATGCCCGGCAGTTCATAGGACAAATCGCACGATCCCTCGGTGATCAGAGATTCCATCAGCCGGCGATCCTGATTGATCAGGTTTAGCGCGAATGTTTCGGTCTGAAACGGTGTCAGGCGCTCAAAATGAGGCTCCATTTCCACCGGCGTCAGCAGACCCGCCGCTTCGACCTGAAAGGGTTTGTCCACCGTCAGAATCAAATCGGAAATATTGGCGTTGGACTCCAGCATTTTCATCAGAATGTGATCAACTTCCGGCTTTCTCATAGCGGTTCCCCTCTTAGGCTTCGGTAAAATCCGTCGGCGGGTATTTCAGCAGCGGACGGAATTTGCCTTTGTCGTTGGACTTCAAATACGCATCCTCACCGCTGATCCAGCCCCGGTTGTACAGATCCATAATGGCATCGTCGAGCATCTGCATGCCGTATCTTTTGCCCGCCTGCATCATGGAAGGAATCTGGTAGGTTTTCTGTTCGCGAATCAGGTTGCGCACGGCCGAATTGGCAATAAGGATCTCCAGGGCCACACAACGGCCGTTGGTTTCCATGCTTGCGCTGTCCACCCTTTTGAAAATGACCTGCGAGATAACCGCTCGCAAACCGTCAGCCAGCGTCGAACGAATCTGCAACTGTTCCGTATCGGGAAATACCTCGATGACGCGGTCTACCGTTTTGACGGCGCTGGTGGTGTGCACAGTGGCAAAGACCAGATGGCCGGTGGAGGCCGCTTCCACCGCCAGAGCGGTGGTTTCCAGATCGCGCATTTCACCCACCATAATAATATCCGGATCCTCACGCAGGGCGCCGCGCAACGCGGCGGAAAAGCTCTTCGTGTGAATACCCACTTCCCGGTGGTTGACAATGCAGCTCTGGCTTTTATGAACGAATTCGATCGGATCTTCCACCGTGATGATATGGTCCTTACGCAAGCGGTTGGCTTCATCGATAATCGCGGCCAGCGTCGTCGATTTACCGCTGCCTGTGGGACCTGTCACCAGCACCAGACCGCGCGGGAGCATCGCCAGTTTCGATATGACGGACGGCATGCCCAGCGCCGCGCAGGTGACAATGTTGGTGGGAATTTCCCGGAAAACGGCGGCCACGCCGTATTTCTGCTGAAAGTAATTGGCGCGGTACCGTGCGAGACCCGGAATCTCATAGGCAAAATCCACATCGCCCGTTTCTTCAAACTGCTTGATCTTGTGTTCCGGCGTAATTTCGTAGAGAAGCACTTTTAAAGATTCATTGTTGAGGACATCATACTTGATCCGTTCGAGATCACCCCGGATTCTGATGGCCGGCTGCTGGCCGGATACAAGATGAAGATCCGATGCCTTGTGGTCATGCATCAGTTGGAAAAACGCGTCGATTTTCGCCATGATGGTCTCCCGTTCAATCGGTCAAATGAGTGCGGTTCTCTGTGTCTTAAATCCGGACAGATCGCAAGGCCTTCCGGGCGGCTCAAAACGCCACGCAACAAGGCTTTCGTCCACTGTGTTCGGGAGTATAGGAAAAACCGGTTCATTTTGTCAAGCGCAGAATCAGCGCAGAATCGCTGCTTCATCTGACAGGTGCCGAATGCCTCCGGCATTCTCTGATCGTTTTCTTGCCTTCCGTATCGCGCGTGTGCTATGGGAAGGCCGATAAAGGTCACACCAATAAGAAATGGAGGTTGAGACATGATTACAGTAATCGCTAAACTGCCGATCAAAGAAGGCAAGATGGATGAAGCCCTGGCCGCTTTTAAAACCCTCATGGCCGGCGTTGCCGCAGAAGAAGGCACCACACTCTACTCACTGAACAAAGATCCCAAAGCCCCGAATATGCTGATTGTCGTCGAACAGTATAAGGACAAAGCCGCTTTTGACTTTCATTCATCGACACCGCACTTCAAAACCTTTTTTGCCGCCGGCGGCGCTTTTATCGGCGGGAAACCGGAAATTTCCCTGATGGAAGAAATCGCCGCCGCCTGATCCATGCCCCGACCCGTCAGGCCGGACAATCGCCGACACCGGCGGCGTTGAGCCGCAACTGAAACGCCGCCACACCGGCGGTGCGTTCCGGCGGCGACCAGGGGGCAAACTCAGCCGGGCTTTGCGGATCGTAAGGCCCCTGCTTCACCTCAAAAAAAACGGATTCATCCGCCATGGGCAGCCACGTGTGCCAGACACCCGGTTGGATATCCAGCGCCAGGGTCTGTGCGCCGGGCCCCACGGAGGTGCGCCCGGTGATCCGGCCCGAATCGTCAAATTCAAACACGTCGAAAAGACCGCAAACGACAATGGCAAACTCGCTTTTGCCCGGATGGCGGTGCGGACGAAAATAAGACTGCCGCCGGGCTGCCACAAACAGGCGCTGCACCGGATCCGACAGGTCCTGATGCACATTATAGTGGGTGCGTAATCGTTCACTGGCGCCCGCCTGCGCAACCCAGCCATCCATCATCCGCGCCGTGATCCATTTAATATTATCCGTCATCATCATCGAGATCTCCTTTGTTCATGGTTATCCATGCAGCTTTTAATCAAAACGGATGCCTGTGTCAATTCCCTCACCGCCTTCTTCATGCCGCAACTTTTGACCGCTTGCCATTAGCCAGAAATTCTGTTAAGTTACCGCCGCTAGTTGAACATATTCAAGCGCCCGCTCATACAGTCTGAGGCGGGATAAATTGTCAAGAAAAAAGGAGGGGGCAAAAAATGAGGAATCGCAAAGGCTTTATCTTTATTTCAGCAATGATCCTGCTCATCAGTTGGACGGCGCTCACATGGGCCAATGAAATTGTTATCGGTTACACAGGACCTCTGAGCGGCCCGGCCGTTGAATACGGAGAGGACTGCTTAAACGGCGTGGATATGGCCATCAACGAAATCAACGCACAAGGCGGTATCACGGTCAAAGGAAAGAAATACACATTCAAACTGGAAAAACGCGATGACGGCATTAAGCCGGATGTTGCCGTCTCCCACGCGCAGGAATTGCTCAAAGAACACAAAACCGTCGCCATTTTCAACCCGATCTTCGGCACGATGACCGCCTTGATGAAAATCAACGAAGAAAAGAAAAACGAATTTCTCGTCATGGGTTACACCAGTGTGCCGACCGCATCCGAAATGGGAAACAAATTAACGGTCATTCTGACCATGCCGTTTACCATTTACGTGAAATACATGTCCGACATCGCCTGGGAAAAAGGCTGGAGAAAATGCGCCATGGTGGCCACTGCCGGCCCTTACGGAGAAGCCTGGCGAAAAGTATTCGGCGGCGTATGGCAGCAGAAAGGCGGCACGATCACCATCGACAAACCGGCCAACTACTACACGAAAACGGACTTTGCCGGACCGCTGGCTGAAGCGCTGGCTACGAATCCCGACTTCATGCTCATCGGCGGCCCCTCGGGCACCACCGCGCTCATTATCGAACAGGCCCGAGCGAAAGGTTTTGAGGGAGGCTTTGTTATAATCGACCAGGCAAAACTCGATGCCATCCGCAATATCATGGAAAAACCCTTGAACATGGAAGGCAGCATCGGCGTGGCCATGTTTGAAAGCATTCAATATCCGGTTACAGAAACCTTTCAAAAAAATTACACCTCTATGTACCGACGAGGCGTCACGTGGGAATGCGTTGTTCATTACACGAGCATGCATGCTTTAGCCAAGGCGATGGTCGCGGCAGGCAGCGTCAGCGACGCCAGGGCAATCCGCGCCGCCTTCGCCAGCGCGATGCCCATGCTGGGCGATAAATACCCGATGGAAGTTTACGGCATCCTGCCTAACGGCCGCCTCATTTCAACACCGGTCATTCAAACCATGAAGCATGCAAAATTTTCACAGACCAATCTCTATGTGTGGTGGGCCAACACGCAGAAAGAATTCGATGCGGTTCAGAAAATGACGAAGGGCACGATCCCGCTCATCTGGTACAAAACGCAGTAAAAGGTTCTGAACGGATCGTTATTGAATAAAAAAGCGCCCGCGCTGCCTGCCAAAAAGGCGCCGCGGGCGCTTTTTTGTGCGTAAAATTGCTTTGACATCCATCTTCGTATCTCTTATGCTCTCGAACAAAAATTAGGGCTGCCTGACATAATTCTGAAGATTTCAGACTATCGATAAAGGAGTAGACCATGTTCAAGACAAAGATGACACAGATGTTCGGCATTGAGCATCCCATTATGCTCGCCGGGATGAACTGGATCACGGAACCCAAACTGGTATCGGCGGTATGCAACGCCGGCGGCCTGGGTCTTCTGGCAATCGCGCGGTGCACCCCCAAGGAAACCCGTGAGAACATCCGTCAGATCCGCGACCTGACGGACAAACCCTTCGGCATCAACCAGATTCTCGTGGGCCCCGGCGCGAAAGAAAACATTGCCGTGGCCATCGAAGAAAAAGTGCCGATCATCAACTACTCACTGGGCAAGCCCTGGTTCGTCAACGACGTGCACGCCTATGGCGGGAAAGTGGTCGGCACCATCGCCATCGCCAAACACGCGGGTCGGGCCGTGCAGTTGGGCTGCGACGCGCTGGTCATCACCGGCCATGAGGCCGCGGCGCACGGCGCGGCAGCCACCTCCATGGTGCTCATTCCGCTTGTCGCTTCGATGGTCGACGTGCCGCTCATCGCCGCGGGCGGTTTTTACGACGGCCGGGGACTCGCGGCGGCGCTGGCCCTGGGCGCGGACGGCATCTCCATGGGCAGCCGCTTCATGGTGGTCAAAGAAAGCATGGTGCATGATAACTTCAAAAAACTATGCATCGAAGCCACCGAGCAGGATACGCTCTACGACAATGTCTTTGACGGCATGGACGGCCGTGTGCTGAAAACCAGGGAGGCCGAAGCCATGATGAAGCGCGGCTTCCCGGTGGTTGAAGCCATTAAGGGCGCGCTTTTGGTCAAGCGCCTGATGAACCTCTCATGGGCCAAATTCGCGGGCGTCTCCATCGAGATGCTCCGGGCCGAAGAAGGCCATCCTCTGATGGTGCTTGCGCGCCAGGCCGTGGGCAACATGAAGCATCTCAAAGCGCTCAACGACGGCGATGTGGAAGGCGGCATTTTGTTCGCGGGGCAGTGCTGCGGCGGCATTACCGACACGCCGACCACGAAGCAGCTTATCGACCGCATCATCGCCGAAGCCGAAACGGCGCTGGCCTCACTCAACAGCTACAAAGCGTAATCTCTTTTCCCATCAAAGCGGCCGCGCAACTTTCACGGCGCGGCCGCTTGAGGCGACACCATGAAACTGATTCTCGTTCGTCACGGCGAAACCCTCTGGAACCGGGAGGGGCGCATTCAGGGCACAAGCGACATCGAACTGTCCGGCGCAGGCATACGCCAGGCGGAGCAACTTGCGGGCGCGCTGAAAGACGCGCCCATCGACGCGATTCACGCAAGCCCCCTGATGCGGGCTTATCGAACCGCCGAAATCATCAATCAGTTTCACGGCCTGACAATCGAAACGCACCCCGAGCTGATCGAAATGGATCAGGGGGATTTTGAAGGGCTCTCCTTCAAAGAACTGATGGCGTGTGAAAAGGAATTCATCAACCGCTGGATTGCCGATCCGTCCTGTGTGAAAATGCCGCGGGGAGAATCCCTCATCGAATTGCAAAATCGCGCCTGGCCGCCTGTGTCCGACATGATCGACCGGGCGAAAAACACCCTGGTGGTCTCCCACAACTTCACGATCGCCGCCATTTTGTGCCGCCTGAGAAATATCAGCCTGTCGGCGTTTCGAAGCGCGTGCGTCGGCACCGCCTCGCAGACCGTGATCCGCTTTGAGCAGGGCGAGCCAATTATCGAGAAACTAAACGACCGCGAGCATCTTAGCGATGAGGCCGGATCCTGACGCTGATTTTTTTTGTTGACAGGTATTTTCGATATTGCTATAAGCGCAAACATTCCGATGAATGAAAGAGCTTCTTTGTATGAATCGTTTTTCGCTGAAATTGAATAACTGGTGGTGGTGGGCCTTCACAGGGAGGATTTTCCGCCGCTGATTCTATGACATAAAAAAGTCAAAGCCGTGGAGAACCTCTCAGGTCTCCACGGCTTTTTTTATTGATAACATACGAGAAAAAAGGCCGTGACGAAACTCACGGCCTTTTTTTGTGACACGCCTGTTTCCAAAATCGCATCAGGGAAACAGATCCGTTAAACGATCCCGCATGCGAAGCGTGTCGGGATGAAAGACACCCTTTAAGGAGTAATTTTATGTACCAACCCAAATTTGCGGAATTTGAAAAGCTGGCCCGAAGGGGAAACCTGATTCCCGTGTACAGGGAAGTTCTGGCGGATGTCGAAACGCCGGTTTCCGTTTTAAGAAAACTTCAGCACAAAGACCATGTCTATCTGCTCGAAAGCGTGGAAGGCGGCGAAAAGTGGGGGCGGTATTCTTTCCTCGGGACGGATGCGGGGGTGATCTTTAAAGTTCGCGGCCATCAGGTTGAAATCGAAGAAAAAGGAACCACATCCGTCCGCGAGCACCGGGGCAATTCGTTAGGCGTCCTGCGCGCTCTGCTGGGCCGCTACCGACCCGTCGCCACCCCCGGCCTGCCGCGTTTTTACGGCGGCGCGGTCGGCTATCTCGGCTATGACATGGTGCGCTATTTTGAAAAACTGCCCGACGCCCCGCCGGACGATATGAATCTGGACGAATCCGTCTTTGTCATCAGCGATTCGCTTTTGATCTTCGACAACATCCGCCACACCATCAAGGTGGTCGCCTGCGCGTACACGGAGGACGCGGCATCGATTGAAGAGGCGTACCAGGCCGCCTGCCGTAAAATCGACGACATGGTCGCGCTTTTGACCGGCCCTTCCCCGGACATCAAAACGCCTCAACTTGCAGGCGGGGTTGTCTTCGAATCCAACATGACACCCGATGCCTACCAGGCCATCGTCAACCGGGCCAGGGACTATATCGCCGCGGGAGACGTCATTCAGGTGGTGCTCTCCCAGCGCTTCAGCACGCCCTGCCAGGCAGACCCGGTGGATCTTTACCGGGCGCTGCGCTACGTCAATCCGTCGCCCTATTTGTTTTTTCTCAAACTCAACGCGCTGACGCTGATCGGATCATCGCCTGAAGTCATGGTGCGCCTGGAACAAAACGATGTGGAGCTTCGCCCCATCGCCGGCACCCGCAAACGCGGCAAGACCGAGCAGGAAGACCGGGCGCTGGCCGACGAGCTGCTCTCCGATGAAAAGGAACGCGCCGAGCATGTGATGCTGGTGGATCTGGGAAGAAACGATCTGGGACGCATTGCCGAAACCGGCTCCGTGCAGGTCAACCAATATATGGTGGTTGAAAAATATTCACACGTCATGCATCTGGTCTCCAACGTCCGCGCGCAACTCGCCTCCGGCAAGGATGCGTTTGACGTGCTGGCCGCGACGTTTCCCGCGGGCACCCTGTCCGGCGCGCCCAAAGTCCGCGCCATGCAGATCATTGACGAGCTTGAACCGCTGCGGCGCGGCGCTTACGGCGGCGCGGTGGGTTATTTCAGTTTCAGCGGCAATATGGATTTGTGCATCACCATCCGGACCATGGTCATCAAAGACGGCCGGATTCACGTTCAGGCCGGCGCGGGCATTGTTTATGATTCCCAACCCGAAGCGGAGCACCAGGAAACGCTCAATAAGGCGCGGGGCATGCAGAAGGCCGTGGAACTTGCCTGCGGCGGCTTTGTGCTCGAAAACGACAACCAGGAGACCTCCCATGATTTTAATGATTGATAATTACGATTCTTTCACTTTTAATATCGTCCAGTATTTGGGGCAGATGGGCGCGGATGTGCAGGTTTACCGCAACGACAAAATCACGCTCTCTGAAATTGAAAAGCTCAGGCCGCAGGCCGTCATTTTGTCACCCGGCCCCTGCACGCCGAAGGAGGCGGGCATTACGGTGGATGTCGTGCGCGAGTTCCACAAAACCCTGCCTATTTTCGGCATCTGCCTGGGGCATCAGTCCATCGGCTACGCCTTCGGCGGCGACGTCGTTCGGGCCGAACGGATTATGCACGGCAAAGTGTCGCCCGTCCATCATGACGGGAAAACCATTTTCGCGGGTCTTCCCGATCCCTTTACCGCCGGGCGCTACCACTCCCTGGTGGTGAAACCGGAAACCCTGCCTGACTGCCTCGAGATCAGCGCGCAAACCGCCGAAGGCGAAATCATGGGTTTGCGGCATAAAGAATATCCGGTGGAAGGCATACAGTTTCATCCGGAATCGGTGCTGACCCCGCAGGGCAAACGCATTATTCGAAACTTTTTAAAACGGACCTCGCGAAAGGAGCATTCATCATGATGAAAGAAGCAATTGACAAGGCCGTCAACAGAATAGATCTTCGGGAAACGGAGATGATGGCGGCGATGGAAGAAATTATGGGAGGCGAAGCCACGCC
Organism: Smithellaceae bacterium; assembly: GCA_046484315.1. Classification (GTDB taxonomy): domain Bacteria; phylum Desulfobacterota; class Syntrophia; order Syntrophales; family Smithellaceae; genus UBA8904. Next base: position 32,852 of record JAWOJC010000079.1, read on the forward strand.
CGCGCAGATCGGTTCGTTTATCACGGCGCTTCGGATGAAAGGCGAAACGGTGGAGGAAGTCACAGGCGCGGCGCGCATCATGCGCCAGAAGGCCACACGCGTGAACGCCTGCGCGACGACCATTGTGGATACCTGCGGCACCGGCGGCGATAAGCTCAACACCTTTAACATTTCCACCACCACCGCGTTCGTCGTCGCGGCAGCAGGCATTACCGTGGCCAAACACGGCAACCGCGCCGTTTCCAGCGGCTGCGGCAGCGCCGACGTACTCGAAGCCTTGGGCGTCAACATCAGCGTCGATCAGGAAATCGTAGAAGAATGCATTCAGCAAATCGGCATTGGCTTTATGTTTGCACCCAAACTGCACGGCGCGATGAAATACGCCATCGGCCCGCGCCGCGAAATCGGCATCCGCACTATTTTTAACATGCTGGGGCCGCTCACCAATCCGGCAGGCGCCACCGCGCAGCTTCTGGGCGTTTATGATCCGAAGCTGACGGAAATGTTTGCCGACGTGCTCAAAAACATGGGGACGAAACGGGCTTTCGTTGTGCATGGCGCCGACGGCCTCGACGAAGTGACGATTACCGGAGAAACACGCGTGGCGGAGTTGAAAGACGGCATCATCCGAACCTACAATATTCATCCCAAAGACTATGTCGGAAAAACCTATCCGCTTGAAGACATCCGCGGCGGCGATCCTTCGATCAACGCGCAGATCACGCGCGATGTGCTCACAGGCAAGCCAGGCGCGTGTCGCGATGTCGTGCTTTTGAACGCGGCGCTCGCCATCGTCGCAGGTGAAAAAGCGGTGGATATCCGGGAAGGCGTCAAAATCGCCGCCGACTGCATCGACAGCGGCGCGTCCGTAAAGAAATTGCAGGCGCTCATTGAGATGAGTAACAGCTAAGACGGTTATCATTTACCGGTATGGGGAAAAGCATGGCGCTTGCGGGCGTCGCGCAGCTTGCCGAGGAAAGGCAATGGGCGATTATCCATAAAACGTTGTTTGGCTTTTAATCTTTATGGCCGTGAATAACCGAAGGAATTTGCGCTTTTCTTTGAAATTCAAAAAGCGTATAAAGATAACGAATTTTCAGAAAAAAAACCCACACAATAGCTTAGTCGTTGGGCAAGGAAGATAAATGAATACTGGAAATCGAAGACGCATTTTTGGGGATAAAGTAGCATTTAAGTCTCTTTCATGCGCACCAGTAAATGAGCTTGGTGTTGTATATCTTTTCGGTGTTCTGCATGATACTTTCGACTTCAAAATTGAGTCCATCCAGTCCGGTTATCCAGATTGTGTCGCTAGGCGTAAGGTAGGAAAGAATAGATGGGAAGAAGTGCGGATCGAATTTGAATATGATAGCCGCTCATTCAAGTCTCACGGCCACGATCCATCTGGGGTTGATCTCATAATTTGTTGGAACCACAACTGGAAGGACTGTCCTAAAGAAATTGAGGTTATTGAATTGTCCTCGCTCCTTGTGGATGCTGAGCAAATAGATAATCAAATAAAACAGAAGAAGGCACTTACGGAATGGCAGTTATTCGCTCAAGAGAAACGTCTTGAGGGTTTATCTTTTATTGAA
>JAWOJC010000234.1:0-10906 GCA_046484315.1 Smithellaceae bacterium
GTTTCGGATGAGCGCCCAGAAGGGCAAACCCGTGCTGATTTTTTTCGGCACCACCTGGTGCCCGGCGTGCCGGACGGAGATTCCGAAGTATCGCAAAATTCAAGAGACCTACGCGCCCAAAGGCCTTGAAGTGATCTATATCAATATTATGGAACCGGCCGCGAAAGTGTCGCGTTTTGCCAGGGCAAACGCCATAAACTACCGGGTTTTGCTGGATGAAGACGGTGCCGTCGGTACTCGGTACAATGTGATCGGCGTTCCCATGATGGTGCTGGTCGGACGCGATGGCGTGATTGTCAAGGTCAGCCACAGTTCGTCGGATATGCCGCTCGACGCACTTTTTTAGCGACGAAGGCCTTCTACTTTGTTTGGCTTCGGCCGAGCGCGGCAATTCATGGAAAAGGATGGTGAACGGTTTTATGACACAGCAAAACTGGTTGCAGCAATTGAAATTATCGAACAAAGACCGATGGATCGGCGGTGTTTGCGGCGGGTTGGGCGAGCATACACCGGTTCCGTCCTGGTCGTGGCGACTGCTGTTTGCCCTTCTGTTCATTTTTTTCGGAACGGGGCTGCTGATTTACATACTGCTTTGGATTTTCGTGCCGCGCAAGACAACCGGGCACTGATCAGAAAAAGCCTGGGGATGAATCATGATCGTGGGGCGACTGCTGTTTGTTAATGATGAAAGTTGAAAATCTGGCGCTGGAAACAATCCGGCCCGACCCTGTCGGGCATTCCTGTCCTTTGCTTTTTATTCATGGCGCAGGCGGCACCAGTCGTTACTGGAAAAATTATCTGCCCTATTTTGCCGCCGCTGGCTGGGAGGTTTATGCGATCAACCTGCGCGGCCATCACCCCTCCGACCGGGAGGAGGCGCTGGCTCAGGTGACCATTGAGGATTATCTCGAAGACGTCGAGAAGGTGATTCGCCGTTTGGACATTGGCCATTGCGCGTTGATTGGTCACTCGCTGGGCGGCCTCATCGCCCAGAAAACGGCGGAAGCGATTTCCTCGATTTCGGCGCTGGTGACGATTGCCAGCGCGCCGCCTTTCGGCGTTGCCCTGGAGGTGAATAATGATCTGCCTTATTCCGGGGCGATCATCAGAGCCATGTGGGGCATGATGAATATGAAACCGGTGAAGCCGACGTTCATGATGGCGGAAAAAACGGTTCTCAACAACATTGAACCAAAGGAACGCAAGGCCGTCTTTGACATGTTTACGGCTGAATCCCTGGTGGTCGGATACCAGGTTGCTCAGGGTTATCCGGTGTCTCCGCGCAGGATTCGATGCCCGAAACTGGTCATCGGTTGCGTCAAAGATGTTCTCGCGCCGGCTGCCATGCAGCAGTCTCTGGCCGGGTTTCTGGAGGCAGGCTATATCGCCTACGAACAGTTTGCCCATTTGCCCATGCTGGAGAAAGGCTGGGAAACATCTGCCGCGGACATCGGGAAGTGGCTGAAAAAGAGTTTGAAGGGATAACGATACGGGCTTAAGGACAAAGGCTGTGCAGTCCGGAGGGAAAGAACGATCTATAAAAGGAAGGGTGGGAGATGAAGTTTGGAAATGATATTTACGTTTATGAGTGGACCAACTATTTCGATAACAACTGTAACAGTTACTACATCGGGGGCAGTGTCCAGGCGCTCATCGATCCGGGACTGACCCGCTATCTGCCGGATCTGCTCAATCAGATGAACAACGACGGCATCAAAAAGGAAGACATCCGCTATGTGATCAACACGCATTCGCATCCTGACCACTTTCAGGGTTCCGAGCTTTTCGATCAGGAGACGGTGAAGATCGCCCTGCACCGCAAGGAAATGGATTTTCTCAAGGGCATCGGCGGTGAACTGTACGGCCTTTTCGGCATGACCGTTCCGCAGATGCAGATCAATATGCAACTGGAAGACGGCCGGCTGGAGATGGGCGATGAGGTGTTTCGGGTCATCTGCATTCCCGGCCATACGCCCGGGTCGATCGCGCTGTACTGGCCGTCCAAGAAAGTTGTGTTTTGCGGCGATGTTGTTTTTCAGCAGAACGTGGGACGGACTGATTTTCCGGGCGGCAACGGCAATCAGCTCAAGAAAAGCATCGTGACCTTGTCCGATCTGGATTTGGAAGCACTCTTCCCCGGCCACATGGGCATTATCGAAGGGGACGATCAGATACAGGACAATTTCAACATCATCATACAAAACATTTTCCCCTCCATTTAGGGCGAGAAGGCAAACAAGGAGGAACCACGCGACATGGCCAATGAAGGAAACAAAGTTATCTACTCCATGATTGGAGTCAGCAAGATTTACGAAAAAAAGCCGGTGCTCAAAGACATCTATCTGTCTTATTTTTACGGCGCAAAAATCGGCGTGCTCGGTTTAAACGGTTCGGGGAAGAGCTCGCTTTTAAAAATTCTGGCCGGTGTGGATCAGGAGTTCCTGGGCAAGACCATTTTGTCGCCGGGCTATACCGTGGGCTACCTGGAGCAGGAACCCAGGCTCGACGACGATGCCACCGTTCGCCAAATTGTCGAACAGGGCGTGCAGTCCACGATGGATGTGATCCATGAATACAATGCCGTTAATGAAAAATTCGCGGAAGAGATGTCTGATGAAGACATGACCAAGCTGTGTGACCGGCAGGCCGTGTTGCAGGAGCAAATGGACGCGCTCGATGCCTGGGATATGGACTCGCGGCTGGAAATGGCCATGGACGCGCTACGCTGCCCGTCCGGGGATACGCTCATTCGCGTGCTTTCCGGCGGGGAGAAACGCCGTGTCGCTTTGTGCCGTCTCTTGCTCCAGAAACCGGATATTCTGCTTCTGGACGAACCGACCAACCATTTGGATGCCGAATCGGTTGCCTGGCTGGAACATCACCTGCAAAAATACGAAGGCACCGTCATCGCGGTGACGCACGACCGATATTTTCTGGATAACGTCGCGGGCTGGATTCTCGAACTTGACCGCGGACAGGGCATCCCCTGGCAGGGCAACTATTCTTCATGGCTGGAGCAAAAGCAAAACCGCTTGAAGAATGAAGAAAAATCCGAAGGCGAAAGAGCCAAAACCCTGGAGCGTGAACTTGAATGGATCCGTATGTCGCCCAAAGGCCGGCATGCCAAATCCAAGGCGCGCATCAAGGCGTATGAAGAACTGCTGGGAAAAAATATGGATAAGGAATCCGGCACGCGCGAATTGTTCATCGCACCGGGTCCCAGGCTGGGCGATCTGGTGATTGAAGCCAAAGACGTGAACAAAGGCTACGGTGACAAACTGCTGGTGGAGGGCATGACCTTTGCGCTGCCGCCCGGCGGGATTATCGGTGTCATCGGGCCCAACGGCGCGGGCAAGACCACGCTGTTTCGCATGATCACCGGTCAGGAAACACCGGATGCGGGTGCCATTCGCATCGGCGAAACGGTAAAGCTGGCCTATGTCGATCAGAGCCGTGACACACTCGATGCGGACAAAAACATCTGGGAGATGATCTCCGACGGTCAGGACCTGATCAACGTCGGCAGCCGGCAGATCAATTCGCGCGCCTATGTGTCACGCTTTAACTTCTCCGGTACCGATCAGCAAAAGAAAGTCGGAACACTTTCCGGCGGTGAGCGCAACCGTGTGCATCTGGCGCGTATGCTCAAAGAAGGCGGAAACGTCCTGCTGCTTGACGAACCGACCAACGATCTGGACGTCAACACGCTGCGCGCGCTGGAAGATTCCCTGGAGAGCTTTGCCGGTTGTGTCGTCGTCATCAGCCACGATCGCTGGTTTCTCGACAGAATCTGCACGCATATCCTTGCCTTTGAAGGTGAAAGCAAGGTGTTGTTTTTTGACGGGAACTACTCAGAATACGAAGAAGACCGCAAAAGCCGTCTTGGTGCCGCTGCCAGCCAGCCGCACCGGATTAAATACCGGCAGTTGACCCGGAGGTAAAAGGCGAAAGGGCATTGTCATCTTGAGAGGTGAACGCCCGTGCAGGCCGGTGGAAGAAAGCTTTCCGGAAGATTTGGTAATTACAACAGGGGGAGGAAGAAAATAATCTACTTCCCCTGTTTTCCTATAGATCGACTATTTTAAGCATTGCCCGACAGATCCTTCTTTGCAGGTTGTTCCGTCTGTCCATGTCGCATTGGAAAAGTTTGCGCCGATCAGGTTTGCGCCGCCCAGATTTGCCCCGGTGAGATCCGCCTTGTTCAGGCGCGCGCCGCCCAGGTTTGCGCCACTGAGGTCCGCCCCGCTCAGATCCGCTTCGGACAGGCGCGCCCCCGTCAGGTTTGACGCTCTCAGATCTGCCTCGCTAAGCTGTGCCCTGCTCAGGTTGGCTCCGATGAGATTACAGTTTGTGCAGGATTTTGTAGTCAGGGTTTTTTGGACATCGGCCACGTTAAATGCCACCGCGGCGACCGGCATAAGGATCATTCCCGCAAGTGCGCCCAGACAGACCAACAACACAGCTCTTTTCATTTTTCCTCTTTTCGGATCGCCGATTTAAATTTTGTGAAAGAAGTATAGGAAACGCCGCCTTGTATGTCAAGGATATCTTGGTGTTCAACTGGCCGGCGCGGTAAACAGGCCAGCAGATCGCCGGCGGTTTTTTGCGGAGGGCGGATCAGATATCGTAATCCAAATCAATGCTGAATTTTTCCGGTGCGCGCGGGGTAATTTTTTTGTAAAAAGCCATAATCTCCTGAAGGTCCTTCTTCATGTCGCCACCCGGATAAACCACTTTGCCCACACCCGCTTCCCTTTTTTTATAATCCAAATAACCCAGCGCCACCGGAACATTGGCCATGGCGGCAATGTGATAAAAACCTGTTTTCCATCGGGTTCGCAAAGAACGTGTGCCCTCCGGTGTTACCAGCATGACCAGATCATCATGCTCTGCAAATAAATTGACCATGACCTGCACCATGCTGGGTCGGCGTTCCCCTGGTTTTTTAGGTTGACGATTGATGCCGATCCCTCCGAGGGCGCGGGCAAAAGGACCGTAAGGAAACCGCATATAGCTGCTTTTTATTGTGATTTTAACAGGAATATCCATTAACAGAAAAGCTATGCGGGTATAGAGAAAATCCCAGTTGCTGGTATGGGGGGCGGCAATCATAACACATTGCTTAACATTCGGAGGCAGTTTGTTGTTAATCGTCCAGCCGCCGAGTTCAAAGAAGAGACGGGCAATAAATTTAATCAGCATAAAAGACCATTGTTTCTATCGTATACATTGTTGACAGGCACTTTTTTTCCGGACGCCCTGGCGCTTCCCGGAAACAAGTGCCAAGCACGCTGGTGTTTGCTTTCATGGAGGCGACTCAAAGGTGAATGCAGCGGTTTTTACTTTGTGGCTTTCGGGATTTTGATTTTTCTTTTTTCCGTCTGCGGATGGGGGCGGTAGAGAATGGCGATATTGCCGATGAGTCCGACGAGTTCACTTTTGGTGGTTTGAGCAATCTCTGCAGAGATTTCTTTTTTGGCTTCTTTAAATTCGCCGAATTTGACTTTGATCAATTCATGATCCGTCAGCGCCAGATCCAACGAGGCAAGCAGTTGAGCGGTGACGCCTTTGGTGCCGATGATGACAAGCGGGGTCAGGTGGTGAGCCTGGGCGCGAAGATATTTTCTTTGTGATCCTTTGAGGGGTTCCATGTTTCTTCCTTTTTTAACTTGGCCTGCGTATAGCACAATTAATCGTCTTTAAGAAACTAATATATTCAGTAGAAATGTTTCCCGAATCATGCCATGATTTCCATCCGCGCACATCAAAAGAAGGGAGCCTTTTCATTTATGAAAAAAAAGATTTCTTCTTCGAAAGCATTTTCCCGTCATAAATTTGATCCTGATTTCGGAACGGCGACTGAGGCGATTAAAGCCATCCACTCCGGCGTCGTGTCTTCACGCGAATTGACAAAGCACGTTTTTGGTCGCATCAGGAAACACAATGAGAGAATCAACGCTTTCGTCACACTCAATGAAGAACAGGCGCAAAAGCGCGCCCGCCAGGCGGATGAGGCGCTGGCCGCCGGGAAAAACTGGGGGCAGTTGCATGGTCTGCCGATTGTGATCAAAGACCAGTTTCGGACCGCCGGTCTGCGCACCACCTGCGGATTTCCCGAATTGGCCAATTATGTTCCGGAAGAAAACGCCGTGGCGGTGGAACGGCTTCTGAATGCCGGCGCGATCATCATCGGTAAAACCAACACACCGATCGGCGCCAGCGACATCCAGACCTATAACAAGGTGGCGGGAACCACGAACAATCCTTGGGACGTCACCAGAACCTCAGGCGGCTCGACGGGAGGCGGCGCAGCCGCCCTGGCGGCAGGGTTCGGATTTCTCGAGCTGGGCGCGGATCTGGCAGGTTCCATCCGGACACCCAGCAACTTCTGCGGTGTTTGCGGACATAAGTCCTCGCTCAATATCGTGCCTTACCAGGGTGCGATTCCGCCTTTACCCTCGCTGCTTTCATCGTCTATCAGTCTGGCAGGATTGAATGATCTGGCTGTGGTCGGTCCGCTGGCGCGTTCCGCTCGCGATTTGAAGCTGGCTTTGGAAATCATCGCCGGTCCGTCGCCGGAAGATGCGGTGGCCGGCCGATGGAAACTTCCCAAAGCCCGTAAAACCAGCCTCAAGGAGTATAAAATAGGTTTTGTCATGGATGATCCTTTTTGTCCGGTCAACCCTGACATTGCCTCCATGATGCGCAAAACGGCAGGCGCCCTTCGCAAAGAAGGTGTTAAAATGAAAGAAGGCTGGCCCGAAGGCATCGCGCCCGACGAGGTTTTCGACATTTATTTCAAACTGATGGCGGCCTTTGTTTCCCAGTCACCGGCTTTTACCGATGCGGTGATCCATATGCTCAAACTCCTGTATTATATGCCCTATGGTGAGACACAGCGAAGCTTTGTGGAAGGGCTGACCCTGTCGCACAAGGACTGGTACGCGCTTGGCGTCCGCAGGCTTCAATCCCGTCTGGCCTGGCGGGAATATTTTAAGACATACGATGCCTTTCTGATGCCCGCGAACTGCATACCGGCCTTTTCTCATAATCACGACCGCAACATGTGGGGCCGCGTGATCGATTCCTCCGACAAGCCCCGTTACTACGCGGAGACATTTAAATGGATTTCGATCGCAACGCTGGCCGGTCTGCCTGTGACGGTCATTCCCGCCGGGAGAACAAGAGACAACCTGCCGGTTGGCATTCAGATCATGGGGCCCTATATGGAAGACGGAACATCGCTGGATCTGGCCATGAGGATGGAAAAAATTCTGGGAGGCTTTGCACCGCCGGAGGGATTTGAGTGATAAAGAGGCTCAAGGCTGAAGATCAGAACCGTGCAGGTTGTCTTTTCTGTACCCTGAAATTGTTTTATGGAGTGAGGATTTCTTTAAAAAAAGGGAACGACCTTGTCACTCGTTCCCTTTTTTAGCCTTTGTCCTTTTATCTTTATCCTTGTTCCTTGAATCTTATTTGATCTCCAGATGATAACTTTGCAGTGATTTCGCGCGGCCATGCCCCTGTCGGCAGGCGGCAATCCCTTTGACCGCGGCCACCGCGGCGGCGACGGTTGTGATGTACGGGATTTTGTATTTAATGGCCGCTTTGCGGATATACGAGTCGTCGTATTTGGAAAGCCTTCCGGTCGGCGTGTTGATGACCAGCTGAATTTCCCCGTTTTTGATGGCGTCCACGATGTTCGGCCTGCCCTCATGCATTTTCAAAATGCGTTCTGCGGCAATGCCGTGATCGGCAAAATACTGATAAGTGCCTTCCGAGGCTTTGATCTTGAACCCGATGCCGGCAAAAGCTCGCGCGACTTCCAGAATGCCGCCCTTGTCCTTCTCTTCCACCGTAATGAGAACAGTGCCTTCCGCAGGAAGGCTCTGTCCGGTGGCTTCCTGCGCCTTGTAGTAGGCCAGGCCGAAGGAATCGGCCAATCCCAACACTTCGCCCGTGGAGCGCATTTCCGGTCCCAGGACCGGATCGACTTCCTGGTACATGTTGAAGGGGAAAACCGCTTCCTTGACGCCGAAATGGCGGAACCCTCTGTGCTGCAAATTCAGGTCTTTGAGTTTTTTCCCCAGCATGATCTGCGTGGCAATCCGCGCCATGGAAATATTACAGACCTTGGACACCAGCGGCACGGTGCGTGACGCGCGGGGGTTGGCCTCCAGAATGTAAACCACGTCATTGGCAATGGCGTACTGAATATTCATCAGGCCCACGACGCCGAACTCCACCGCAATCTTTTTGGTGTATTCGTTGATCGTGTCGATGTGGCGCGCCGGAATGCTGATCGGCGGAATCACGCAGGCCGAATCGCCGGAGTGGACACCGGCCAGTTCAATGTGTTCCATGACGGCCGGCACAAAGGCGTCTGTTCCGTCGGAGATGGCGTCGGCTTCGGCCTCGATGGCGTTTTCCAGAAACTTATCGATCAGAATCGGGCGGTCCGGCGTCACGTCAACGGCGGTGGTGACGTAGCGGCGGAGCATGTCTTCGTCATGAACGACTTCCATGCCGCGGCCGCCCAGGACGTAGGAGGGGCGCACCATCAGCGGGTACCCGATTTCGCCTGCGACTTTGAGTGCTTCATCCAGATTAATGGCCATGCCGGACTTGGGCATGGGAATACCGAGTTTTTCCATCATTACGCGGAACCGGTCCCGGTCTTCCGCCAGATCAATCGTTTCGGGCGAGGTGCCGATGATGTTTACGCCCGCCCCGGCCAGTTCCGCAGCGATGTTAAGTGGTGTCTGACCGCCGAACTGTACGATCACGCCTTCGGGTTTCTCTTTTTCATAGATGCTTAAAACGTCCTCAACCGTAAGCGGTTCGAAGTAAAGTTTGTTCGAGGTGTCGTAGTCTGTGGAAACTGTTTCCGGGTTGCAGTTGACCATGATGGATTCGAGGCCTTCATCGCGCAACGCAAACGCCGCGTGTACACAGCAGTAATCAAATTCGATGCCCTGACCAATCCGGTTGGGGCCGCCGCCCAGTACCATGATTTTGCGGTTTTTGCTGATGCCGACCTTGTCGGGCCCGTTATAGGTCGAATAGTAATATGCCTCGTTTTCCACGCCGCTGACCGGCACGGCATCCCAGGCTTCGGGCAGGCCCGCGGCCAGGCGCTGGTTGCGGATGTCGTCTTCTTTTTGACCCAGAATCTGTGCCAGATAGCGGTCGGCAAATCCGTCTTTCTTGGCCTGGACCAGAAGCGCGTCCGGAAGGGCTTTGCCTTTGTAAGTCAGAATCTTTTCTTCCAGCTCAACCAATTCCTTCATCTGTTCAATAAACCACTTTTTGATGAACGTTTTTGCGTGCAGAGCGTCCACCGTCGCGCCTTTGCGCAGGGCTTCGTACATGATGAACTGACGTTCGCTTGAGGGTTCGCTCAAACATTCCATTAAATCGTCAAGCGACCGGGCATGGAAGTCCTTGGCGAAACCCAGGCCGTAGCGCTTCTTTTCCAGCGACCGGATAGCCTTTTGCAATGCCTCTTTATAATTTTTGCCGATGCTCATGACTTCGCCGACGGCGCGCATCTGCGTGCCCAGTTTGTCGATCGCACCGGGGAATTTTTCCAGATCCCAGCGGGCGAATTTGACCACCACATAATCCCCCGATGGCGTGTATTTTTCCAGAGAGCCGTCCCGCCAGTATGGAATTTCGTCCATGGTAATGCCGGAGGCCAGGATCGATGAAATTAACGCAATCGGAAAACCGGTTGCTTTGGAGGCGAGCGCCGAGGAACGGGATGTGCGAGGGTTGATTTCAATTACGACAATGCGGTCTGTCTTCGGATCATGCGCGAACTGCACATTGGTGCCGCCGATGACCTGGATCGCCTCAACGATGTCATAAGAATGTTTCTGCAGACGTTTTTGCAGGGCTTCGGAAATCGTCAGCATCGGTGCGGTGCAGAAAGAATCGCCCGTGTGTACACCCATCGGGTCCACGTTTTCGATAAAGCAGACCGTGATCATATTGTTATTGGCGTCGCGGACGACTTCAAGCTCGAGTTCCTCCCATCCGATAACGGATTCTTCAATCAGAATCTGTCCGATGAGGCTGGCCGAAATGCCTCGGCTGGCAATAAGCCTGAGCTCTTCGAGATTATAGACGATGCCGCCGCCCGTACCGCCCATCGTGTAGGCCGGTCTGATGACGACAGGATAACCCATCTCGCCTGCGATTTTTTCCGCTTCTTCCAGCGAGGTGGCAGGCGTACTCTTCGGCATGTCGATGCCGAGTTTACTCATGGCTTCCTTAAACGCAATCCGGTCTTCGCCGCGTTCAATGGCATCCACCTGCACACCGATCACTTTAACGTTGTGTTTCTGTAAAACACCCAGTTTGTAAAGCTCTGACGTCAGGTTCAGGCCGGTCTGACCACCCAGGTTTGGTAAAATGGCATCCGGCTTTTCGTTTTCAATGATTTCGGTAATCGTTTGAGCATTGAGCGGTTCGATATACGTGACATCGGCCATGCCGGGGTCGGTCATGATCGTGGCCGGGTTGGAATTGACCAGCACGATCTGATAGCCCAGCTTGCGCAGAGCCTTGCAGGCCTGGGTTCCTGAATAGTCGAATTCGCAGGCCTGGCCGATCACAATCGGACCCGACCCGATAATCAATACTTTTTTAATGTCTTCGCGTTTTGGCATAGCATATCCTCTCGTATTTCCTTAAAGATTAACCATCTATACAATATTGTGCTTCAGAAAGAACGTTTTTGTCGCGGGAGTATATGGGGAATGGTCATATGTGTCAACGGAATAATGTCAAAAAAGTGGTTAGCGGGGCATGGATAAAAAGCGTGTTTTCTCGCGTCCCTGATGCCCGCATTTATCGCATTCGGACGAGGCTCGGATTAACCAGAAAAGAAGACCGGTTTGAG
>JAWOJC010000025.1:0-8384 GCA_046484315.1 Smithellaceae bacterium
CTTTAACGCCCGTTTGCAGGGGCACCGTCACCGGCGCCCGGTCCATGACCGCCGGCGCGTGTCTTTCCACCGGCAGACGCATAACCGTACTGACCTCTCCCAGTCCGTCGAGCGGCCGCCCCAGCGGATCCACCACCCTGCCCAAGAGCGCGTCTCCCACTGGCACATCCAGGACGCGCTTCGTCCGGTGAACTTCTGTACCAACCTGAAGGTTTTCACTGGGATCCAGAAGCACCACGCCTATTTCCTGCGGATCAATATTGAAAACCAGACCCATATAATTTCCTGAAAAGCGGACCAGTTCCTCCGCACGGATATTGGGCAGACCGCTAACCCGGGCGATATCACGTCCGACGAATTGAACCGTTCCGACTTCGTATTGACGCAGCTCAGCACTCTGCTCATCGAGTACCTTCTCCATGGTATCAAACGTGTCATCCAGGAAGGTTTTCAATTCGTTTTTTTCAGTTACATTATCCTGTTGATTCATTTGCCGCCTCCTGACATTATTCCCATCTCAGCCTCCCGGCCTCTCATCGCTTTTGACATCTCAACCCCAAAGGCTGACGTTTCATGCCGCGTGCGCCTCTCGCTGAAGCGTTTCGGTCAGATTCTCCACGAGGGTTTCCAGATATTCATTGAGACTCCAGGCAATTTTATGCCCGTTTACCCGAAGCTCGATGCCGGACACCACCTCCGGCTGCAAAAGATAGCGAATCGTAAAACCGCCCGTGATCCGCGCCTGGAGAGCCTCATGGATTTGTGCCCGAAGGCTCTCGGAAACAGCAAAGGCGCTCTGAATGAAGATCTGATTCCCGCCTCCCTGGATGGCTTTGCGGATCTGAAGACTTTTTTCGTCATCCAACGCTTTAACGCGGCGGATAAACTCATTGACGATGCGCTCTTCGAGATCGGCATCAGCCAGATCAGCGAGCGCCTTGCGCGCCGTCTCGTATAACTGTTTGGCCGCCCGCCCGCGCAGATCGGAAAAAAACGCCTCCTGCTCACGGATCAGCATATCCTGCCAGCGTGTTTTGACCTGATCGACCTCCTCGCGGACTTTTTCCATCAGCACTTTGCGCCTCGCCTCGGCTGCCACTGTGGCCTCATTGAGCAGTTGTTCGGTTTTTTCGGCAAATTGCTGATTGCGCTTCTCATAAAGATCAGCAGCCACGCTCGCCTTTTCCTGGAGCTCATGCGCTTCGGTAAACCGGGCGGCGATTTTCGCCTCCCGGTCATCCATCGCCTTGAGAATCCTCCCGTAGAGAAAACGCTTGAGTAGATAGATCAGCAGGAGAAAGTTAAAGATCTGCGCGGCAAAAACAAACCAGTCGATATGCATGGTTCATCCCCCTCACTTGGTGATATATCCCCAGAACGGATTGGCAAAAATCAAAATCATGGAAATCACGAAACAGTAAATCGCAATCGACTCGATCATGGCCAGACCGACAAACAATGTGCGGGTCAGAGAGTTTCTCTCATCCGGCTGCTGGGCAATGGCCGAGAGGGCCTGTGCGATGGCCTGTCCCATGCCGAGTGCGGGACCGATTGACCCGATTCCCATAGCTAAACCCGCGGCAAATATTGAAGCCAGAGCGACGATACTGATGCTGTCCATAATACTCCTCCTTGTTTAAAGTTATTCTCAGGCTTTCACGCCTTCCTTCTTGACATGGGCATGGCCATGGCCATCGTCCTCCGCGGAAAGCGCCGAGGCGATATACACCATGGATAGAATTGCAAATATGTAGGCCTGGATGATGCCGATCAAAAGCCCGAGGGCCTGCATGACGATAGGGAACAGCAGGGGGGTTACAGCCAGCAGAATGCCGACCACCTTTTCATGACTCATGATATTACCAAAAAGTCGTACGGTCAGCGCCAGCGTTCGTGATATTTCCCCCATGACATGAAAGGGGAAAAAAATGAAGTTGGGCTGAAAATATTCTTTCAGATAATGAAACAGGCCGGTCCGCGTGATGCCGTAGTAAGGGACCGCGATAAATACACAGGTTGCCAGGGCTGCCGTGGTTGTGATCGATGCGGTCGGGGCGACGAAGCCCGGGACGATCACCAGAACGTTGGATGTGCAGATAAACAGGAACAGTGTCCCGATCAGGGGGATGTACGCGTCCGCCCCCCTTTTGGTCATCTCGGATATTTCGCCGCGAATAGTCGAAATGACAACCTCCAGAAAATGCTGCCATCTGGATACATGAATGTCCGATGAAAGATTGCGCGTCACCAGCCAGGAACCGACCACCAGAATCGCCATCACCAGCCAGGTATAAAGGATGGTCACATTCAGTGTGATAAAATGCCAGCTCCAGATGATCACCTGGTCGGGACTGATTTGATTGATGTTGACTATTTCCATAACAGCTCCTGTATTTTTATCAGCCCGGCACGTCGCCTGTCCGCACCGTGTGTTCCTGTCCGAAACGCCGTTCAAGTATCTTCCGCATCAGCACAAATCCGATCAGCGCCGCAGCCAGTCGTTCCCAGTGTCCGTCCATGACGAAGTAAAAACCGGTCAGCACGATTGCGGCTCGAAATATAAAACTGCCCACAAGCAGGCGCAACGGACTTGACGTGTCCGACAGTCGACGGACCGTGCGCCATAAAGCCGTGAAGTAAAAAGCGCCAAGCGCCATACCGGCCGCCAGGGCCAAGATCAGCGTGGTCACGCCCGGCAGGTTAAGATTCATCGTCATCATATTCATCCTCGTCGATGATCCCTTTGCGCACTTTTCTAACCCAGTAGGCCGCGTTGACACTGCCCACAATCACACCGAGAATCAAAAACATCAAAGCCCAGGAATACTGGCTGGGCCAGGTACGGTCGATCCAGAGGCCCAGCGCAATGCCGATCAGGGTAGGGATCGCCACCGCCCAGCCCACAATACCGAACATGCCCAAGCCGAACCAGACCGTTTCATCCCTGTGCCGGATGCCCCTCATCCGCAGGGCTTCTTTTTTCGCGACCTCTTCGGTGAAGTGATCGGCAATCTTGCGCCGGCGGGCGCTGGGTGTCTTTTTTATTTCTACCATGCTTGATGCTCCTTAGCTTCCGTTGACAAAACGCCTTAACGCTTTTGCCTACTTCAGTTCCACAAAGCGCCGGATCAGACTCGCCTCCAACTTCGCCGACGCGGACCGGACCATCTTTTCGCGCTCATCGAGCCGGTCGTACTGCTGCACCACCACCTGCTTGACCTGACCCAGATCCGGAGCGCGCACCGCGTTTCGGGTGGACACTAAAACCTCCGCGCCCTTTTTCACCAGCGTGCCGACATCCATCGCGTAGAGTTCCGGCGCGCCCACTGCCGGCTCAAAAGTAAACAAGCCCGGCGCCAGCGTAGAGACAAAATCAATATGATTCGGCATTAGACAGAAAGAACCGCTTTCCCCTTCCGCCACAATCTTTTTGACGTCCTGAACGATCAGCACTTCCGCCGGCAATAGAATTTTAAGCAACATGTTCGATTTTCGCCTCTTCAATGGGTCCGATCATGTAAAGCGCCCGCTCCGGATAGTCGGCAAACTCATCGTTGAGAATCCGTTCACAACCATTGAGCGTGTCCTCGCGGGACACCATCTTGCCGGCCGTACCGGTAAACTGCTCGGTGACAAAGAAAGGCTGCGTGAAGAACCGTTCGAGGCGGCGCGCGCGGAATACGGTGCGCTGATCCTCGCGGGACAACTCCGAAATGCCAAGCATGGCGATGATGTCTTTGAGATCTTCATAAACGGCAAGCGTCTTTCTGATTTCCTGGGCGATTCTGTAATGGCGCTCGCCCGCGATATTCGGCATGAGCATCTTGGAACCGGATTGAAGCAGATCAATGGCGGGGTAGAGTCCCTCACTGGCGCGTTTGCGCGACAGGGCAATGGTGGCCGAAAGGTGCCCGAAGGTGTGAACGGCGGAAGGATCCGTGAAGTCATCCGCCGGCACGTAAACCGCCTGAATCGAGGTGATCGCACCGGTCTTGGTGTTACAAATGCGCTCTTCGAGTTCGGCCAGTTCGGTCGCGAGCGTGGGCTGGTATCCCAGACGAGACGGCAATTGCCCCAAAAGACCCGACACCTCCATGCCCGCCTGAATAAATCGGAAGATGTTATCGATCATTAGAAGCACATCCTGTTTGGCATCGTCGCGGAAATATTCAGCCATGGTCAGGGCGGCGTGACCCACACGGAAGCGCGCGCCGGGGGGTTCGTTCATCTGTCCGAACACCATGACGGTATTCCCCAGAACGCCGCTTTCCTCCATTTCACGATACAGCTCCTCCCCTTCGCGGCAGCGTTCGCCGATCCCGCAGAAAATACTCATGCCTTCATGTCCGCTGACGGTATTATGAATCATCTCGGTGATCAAAACGGTTTTACCGACACCCGCGCCACCGAAGAGCCCGGCCTTGCCGCCACGCTCCAGCGGAGCCAGAACGTCGATGGCCTTGATGCCGGTTTCGAAAATTTCAGACACGGTGGACTGATCACGAAGCGGAATCGGTTCGCGATGAATCGAACGTAATTCGCAACCTTCAACGTTTCCTTTCTTGTCGATGGTGTTGCCGAAGACATTAAACACCCTGCCCATCAGCTCTCTGCCCACCGGCACCTCAAACGCTTTGCCGGTATCCGTCACCACCTGGCCGCGCGCGAGTCCCTGCGTTGGCGTCAGCGCCACACTCCGGACGGTGTTGCTGTCGAGCTGCGTGAATACTTCCATAACATATTCCCCGTTTTCGCCCGCCGTGAGCACATTGCGGATGGACGGCGCGACGGGGAAGCGGACATCAACGACACTGCTGCGGATGGATAAAACCTTTCCTTGATTTTTTTCTTCGGTCACGGTTCGATCTCCTCGTCTTATTTATTCCCCCAGATGATTTCCCATTTACTTTTTCCAATCTGTTTTATGAACACAGCAACAGGCGTGCCAAGAGCCGTATAAACGCCTAAGCGGCTGTTATCACTTAGCAGAATGGAATTAACCCGAACAAAACAAAGTAATCGACACGACCCGGATGTCATCATCAACAATGCCACAACAATGCCACACGTCGCCTTCGAATCAGCAAATGCATATGGTTACTGAAACAGACAATGGCGACTCTTTTGTCGCGGGGGTGCGACTTAAATGTCACGATCCGTTTCAAGATAGATATATGCCGGACAGGAAACCTGTTTTTTTATCATTGGCCTCGGGCGAATAGGCGCCATCTTCATTTAATCATGGATTTTTTCGACAATATAAACTATCTGGTATCCGGTTTAATCAGCAAAGAAAGGTGATTTTTTATGAGCAGATACTGGACGCCTATGGTGAGAAATATCGAACCCTACACGCCGGGAGAACAACCGAAAGACCGCAAATACATCAAACTCAACACAAATGAAAATCCGTATCCGCCTTCTGCGCGGGTCCTTGAAGCCATCAAGCTTGCCGCTGACGCGTCGCTGCGGCTTTATCCGGACCCGATGGGGGATGAACTCAGGGATGTCATTGCCGGATACTACGGCGTGAACCGGAACAATGTCTTCCTGGGCAATGGCTCCGACGAGATTCTGGCTTTCGCCTTTCCGGCTTTTTTTGAACCGGCGGGAAAACCTGTTCTTTTCGCTGATGTCACTTACAGCTTTTATCCCGTTTACGCCGCCTTTTTTAATACCGCCTGTCGTCTGATTCCCGCGGATGAGAATTTCAACATCCCCGCGGAAGGATACGATCAGGACAATGGCGGCATTATTATCGCCAATCCCAATGCGCCCAGCGGAAAATATGTTCCCCTCGACACGATTGAGACCATCCTGAAACATAATGAAAACAGCGTGGTCATTCTCGACGAAGCCTATGTGGACTTCGGCGGTCAGTCATCGGTTGCGCTGATGCATGATTATCCGAATCTGCTGGTTGTAAAAACATTGTCCAAATCACGATCGCTTGCAGGATTGCGTGTCGGATACGCGCTGGGCAGCGGGGAACTGATCGAGGGATTGATGCGGGTCAGGGATTCGATCAACTCCTACACCGTTGACCGTCTGGCCTTGGCCGGCGCCAGGGAAGCCATTAAGGACGACGTCTATTTTCAGGAAACACGATCGAAAATTATTAAAACCCGGGAACGTGTGTCCGCCAAGCTTACGGAGATGGGCTGCAAGGTAATTCCCTCACAGGCCAATTTTATTTTTTTCAGCGCGGGAGAATGCCCGGCGGAACGGATCTTTTCTAGTCTTCGTCAACAAGGCGTGCTTGTGCGCTATTTTAAGAAACCGAAGATTGACAACTATATCCGGGTGACCATCGGAACTGATGCGGAAATGGATTCTTTTCTCGACGCAATGAAGGCCATCGTCAAGCCCTGAAAATGTCGGATTATCGGTTTGCCGGTTTTTGAAGTAGAGAAACCACCACCCAATACCTTCTCATTTTCAATGGTTACTTTTCATTTCGGCAAGCTTGCGCTGCAACTGCCGCAGCGTAATGCCCAGGATGTCCGCGGCTTCGCGGCGGTTGCCTCCGGTCGTTTCCAGAACGTACAGCACCTGCGCCGCGTCATTTTCCTTCAGGGTGCACAGCGATCGGCTCGCAATCGACGGACCTTGATTTGTCAGAGATGTTTCACCCAGATGTTCGATGCCTATGAGCCGCGCTTCTGTCAGCAAAACAGCGTTTTCCACCAACTGGGCCAGTTCCCGTATATTGCCCGCATAGTCCCGGCGCGTGAGGATATCCATCGCCTCCGGGCTGAAGCCGGTTGCCAGCTTGTGATGACGCTTGCAGGCTTTTTTTAAGAAATGATCGGCCAAAAGCGCGATGTCCCCCCGACGTTCCCGCAAAGGCGGCAGGCAGACATGCGCGGACTTCAACCGGTAGAAAAGATCCACCCGGAATTTCCCCTGCTGGCAGGCCAGATCCAGATTGGCATTGGTTGCCGACACCAAACGGACATCCACTCGCACGGGCTGATTTGCGCCCAGCGGCGTGACAGTCTTGTCCTCCAGAACGCGCAGAAGTTTTGATTGCAGGCCCACCGGCAACTCTCCGATTTCGTCCAGAAACAGCGTTCCACCGTCCGCCTGTTCAAAAAATCCCGCATGGCTCCCGTCAGCGCCGGTAAACGCCCCTTTCATATGTCCGAAAAACTGGCTTTCAAACATGGTGGCGGGAATGGCGGAAACATTGACGGGGACAAAAGGACCGTCGGGCGACGGTCCCGCGCGGTGTATCCCGCGGGCCATCAGCTCCTTGCCGGTTCCCGATTCGCCGGTAATCAAAACCGGATTGCCGCTGCGGGCCATCACCTGCGCGTAAGACAGAAGGGCAATCATCTGCTTATCCCGGGTGATCGTGTCGTCAAACGCGGGCGGAATGTCCACCGCCTCGCAGCCGGCCGTAACAGACAAACCGGCCAAAAGCCCCTTGCGCTCATAAGCGCGTTCAATAGATAAAAAGAGCAGCTCGTTATCCACGGGCTTCACCAGATAATCGCAGGCGCCCTGACGCATCGCTCGGACCGTGGTCGGAATATCGTCCACCGCCGTCAGAATAATAAATTCCGTGGCCGGACAAAAGGGCTTGGTAGATTCCAGCACCTGCATGCCGTCCACTTCCGGCATCAGCAGATCCAAAAGGACGATGTCGAAATTCTCCCGGCGAATACGCTTCATCGCCTCTTTTCCGTTGTCGCATATTTCGACATTTTTCATGCCCCGCCATTTGAGAATCCGCCGGACCGAAGACAGAGATACTTCTTCGTCATCGACAATCAGTATTTTCATAGTTGTTGCCTCCCCAGTTCGTGGATAACCGACTGCAACTGATCAATGGGAAACGGTTTCTGTAAAATGCAATCCGGCGCCGCGCTCACAGCCGCGGGTTTCTTTAACGCTTTTTTATCGGCGCAGTAAAGGATTACGGGCAGCAATGGATAAGCCGACCGGATTTTATCCAGAAGCTGCCAGCCGTCAAAGCCCTTGAGACGCACTTCGGAAACAATCATGTCCACCTCGGGATTTTCCGCGAGAAAATTCAGAATATCCTCGATGCGATCGCCCGCTTCGGATCGCCAGATAACGGCATCTACAAAATTCGCCTTGAGTTCTTTGAGGTAACGAACATTATGATCGACGCATAAGATGGCCGGGAATAAACAGATATCCGTCTCACCGTCAATGGGCAGATAGATGGAAAAACGGCTGCCCTTGCCTGGTCGTGACATCACGCCGATGACGCCGTGATGTTCCTTGATCAGACCGTAAGAAATGGAGAGCCCCAACCCCGTGCCGTCGTGATCCCGCCGCGTGGTGAAAAAGGGATCGAATACATGCGCCAGTGTCTCTCGGTCAATCCCCTTGCCATTGTCTTCAATATCAAC
>JAWOJC010000120.1:0-6855 GCA_046484315.1 Smithellaceae bacterium
CTGACAAACTCCACGGCGATAGGCTTTCCATCGGAGGTTTCCAGAGGCAAATCATCGTAGCGGATGTATTCGTGATCCTGCAGGGTCGCAAATGCGTCTTTGGAGGCGGCAATATCTTTGAATACGCCAAGCTCCCAGATATATTGTCCGTGTAAGGCGTCATAAGAATAACCCAGCAAATTGAGCAGAAATGGATTGACATCAACGATCTTGCCTGTATCAGCATCGAGAATCAGGATGCCGTCCTTGGCGGATTCAAAAAGACGCCGGTAGCGCTTCTCGGAATCTTCCAGCACTTCCCGGGTTCGCGCTTTTTCCAGAAGCGTTGCTTCCAGAAGCACAATTCGCCGATTGATTTCGTTGTTGTCAGGAACAGGCTGATTTTCGATATTCAAGCCGGACATAACGACGACCTAAATAAGCTCAGCAAATTCCGGGGCCACAGGCATTTCCCGGTGTTACGAAAATGGTCCATATTGCAAAAATGATCACAAACAGGGCGGCGGGAATGGCTATCAATGCAAAAAATTTTGCGATAAAATCGGTCACGTCTTCTTCTTCTTTGATTTCACGGAACATACTTTTAATCATGCTGCACATCCTTTCAATGGTGGATATATATGTCCCTTATCTAAACGACCCTTCGCCCCTGAATGACTCTGACCAACACGATGATAATGGCGACGACCAGCAGGATGTGAATAAAATAGCCCATCGTATAGCCGGTCACGAGCCCCAGCGCCCATAAAATTAACAGCACTAAAGCAATCGTCCACAACATAGGATTCACCTTCGCCTCTCTGATGATGAATGCTCATCGACTGCCTGAGCGTTTTCTCAGTGGCGGACGATGAGCGGTTGATTTGATCTTTATCCCGGCCTGCCTGATGGTTATCTTGTGATTGACGCGCTTCACACCGTCACTTATTTTACGATCAGATCATTTTTTACGGAGGTAACCCCTTTGACGCTCTTTGCGATTTCATCCGCGCGATCGACAGCCTTTTGAGAATTTACAAAACCACTCATTTGAACAGTGCCCTTGTAAGTTTCAACACTGATCTTAAAAGACCTGAGCAAATCGTCTGCGGCAAGCATCGACTTTACTTTGGTTGTAATCACCGAATCATCAACATACTCTCCGGGACTAGCCTGTGTCCTGGTCGATGCACAGGCGGCTAAGGTGGCAATCACAACAAGAAGCACTAAAATATTTAATGAATATTTAATGATATAATTTTTTTTCATGACAATTGTCCCTCCTTCATAAGTTTGACAACGTAATGTTTTCTTTCGTATGGTTCCCTAAGCAGGTTCCTTACGCCCCGGATCACCCGGTAATCTTCCGAATTGAGATGTGTCGTAAGGTTTTCATCGTTATCCCATTCTTCAAAAAGAAGCAGTTGATCTTCATCCTCGATACTTCGAAAGCACTCACAATGGCTACATCCCTGCGCCTGCCTGATGGAGGCGGATAGCGAGTCAAGCGTCTGAGATAACTCCAGGCGCTTTTCTGAAAAGACCTTCATTCGTGTAATGACAAGAATCATAGAAACCTTCTTTCATAGGACGAACAGGATCATGCTGTTTTAGTAGCAAGGAGCCTGCCAACACCCAAACGAGAATCAGAAGTTACTATTCATCCATTAATAACATCAGGTTGGATTAATCGCAGATGGAAGAGTCGGAATTGGAAGTGATTCGTTTGGCCTCAGTATTTGGCGGAGCCTCAGTATCCTGAGGGAGATTTCCACGGACATAACGTGTAAGGCCTATAGCGTTCATGTCCGTGGATGAATCATTGATGTCGCGGTTGTCTTTTTTCCCCTGGAATTCAATGTTCCACTGTGCCGGCCCGGGGCTGTTTGTTTTCATGCTGGGCCAGAATTTCTTTCGATTTCAGAACCGTCTCTGTAATATGCCGATCTGCGTCTTTCTTTAGCCCGGTCGCTTGATGCATTGCTTCCTCGAAGATCTTCCCTGCTTTCGTACGGGCATCGGTATAAATCTCGCTCACGTCCGAAAAAGCAGCGCTTCCTTTCTCCTTGATTTCAGACCTCAGTTGCTTTCCGGCTTTTGGCGCAAAGAGAACGCCTGCTAACGCGCCTGCGGCGCCGCCGATCAATAATCCAAGAACTAACTTCCCCGGTAGTCTTCTTTGCTCTGTCATAATAAATACTCCTTTTGCTTTATTGGTTGTTCGGTTTAGACTTCCGTTATTTGCGGATCTTCGTCGTTTCTCAACTCAATCGTTGCAAGCGGCCTGCCAACAGGCAGTAAATGGTCAATTGTTTATATTAACATCCTATAAACAAGCAGTTACAATGAAGGCGCCGGACAATGAGGAAGCCTGAAATACTGTATTCGACCACCATATTTAGCGGAGCCTTAATATCCTGAGGGGCGCATTCACGGGAAATGAACGGGTTTCTAATGGGCGCCGTCTGCAAGCATGCTGGTGAATTCTTTAGCGGTTACGGGGCGGCCGAAGTAATAACCCTGTCCCTCGGCACAGTGACGGGCTTGCAGGAAGCTGAGCTGTTTTTGCGTCTCGATGCCTTCGGCCACAACGCGCTGCTTGAGGCTCTTGCCGATGGCGATGACGGCGCTGACGATGGTATTGCCGGTATCACCATCTATGTCCTGCACGAAGGACTGATCGATCTTGATCTCGTCGATCGGAAAACTCCGTAAATAGCTCAAACTGGAATAGCCGGTGCCAAAGTCATCGATGGCAATCTTGATGCCAAGGTCTTTGAGATCCTGCAGCGTCTCCATCGTTTGTTGCGTGTTCTGCATCATGGCGCTTTCCGTCAGCTCGAAGGTAAGGTGGCGCGGGTCGAGGCCGGTGTCCGTCAGGATGTTTCGCACACCGGGAAGAAAATCCTTTCCCTGGAATTCAACCGCGGAGACGTTAACGGCAATCTGACCGAAATCGAGACCGGCTTGCAACCAGGCTTTGGCCTGGCGGCAGGCTTCGCCCAGCACCCACCGGCCAATCGGCTCAATGAGGCCGGAGTCTTCGGCGATGCTCACAAACTGCGCAGGATAGGCAAGCCGGTCATTGGATCGCTGCCAGCGCAACAGCGCTTCGACGCCGGTAATGGCGCCGGTTTTGAGATTCACCTTCGGCTGGTAATGCAATATAAATTTGCTGAGTTCGAGTGCGCGGTGCAGTGCCTGTTTGACGGATTGTTTTTTCTTCGCATGGACTTTCATATCCGGTGTGAACATCTGGTAATTGTTGCGGCCTTTTTTTTTGGCGTGATACAGGGCGGTATCTGCATTGGTGAACAAAGATTCCATGTCCTTGCAGTCGTCGGGGTAGAGGCTGATGCCGATACTGAGGGTGACGTGGAGTCGATGGATGCCGATCAGATGAGGCTCGGCCATGGTTTCAATCAGCTTTTGCGCGGCGTCAGTTGCATCCTCTGGGTTTTCAACATCAGACAGCATCACGATAAATTCATCGCCACCATGGCGGCTGACGGTATCGGACAGGCGGATGGATGCATGCAGCCGACCCGCGATGGATTGTAAAAGCTGGTCGCCGATCATATGCCCGTGTGAATCGTTGATGTGCTTGAAGTGATCGATGTCCATATACATCAGGGCAACCTTTTTGCCCTGACGTTGGGCAAGCGCAATGGACCTCTCCAGGCGGTCGTTGAGGAGCACGCGGTTTGGCAGGCCAGTCAGAAAGTCATGTTCGGCCATATGGGCCATCTGAAGCGCAATCTGCTGCGCGGTTTCCGTCATTGTCTGGGCGTGAATCGATGCCACCACAAGCTGCTCGTTTGCGTCGCGCAGCAACTTTTCAGTACGTGAGCATAGTTTGGCTTTGGCTTGGGCGGTTTTTCTCTTGGTACGCAGCGCCTTCTGGCGCAGTCTGGCAGTTTCCTGACGCAGGTTGGCTGCTTCTTCACGCAGGTCTGCGGTTTCCTGACGGCGATCAGCAGCACGCTGCCGCAAGTCGGCGCTTTCTTCACGATCCAGCAAGGCCGCCTCACGCCGGGCGAGGCTTTTTCCGGTTACCGGTGGAGGCGACGGAAGGCTCTCCTCTCTTTCACGTTGTCCGGTTGGATCTTTACGATGCTCATTATTATGACGTTGCATTACTTTTTACCCTGTACGAAAATTTCGGATGCTTATGTTTGTGCGGGTTGTCCGCCGAGGAGCCCCTCGTAATCCAGCAACGGCGTGCCAATGACAATGCCTTCATTGGTGATTTCATATTGGCGAAGTTCATCGTTGTGAGCGCTGCCGCGTACTTTAACAACCGCAAGAACGCGCTTCAGGCGACTTTCAATTTCAATGTAGCGCTGGACGATAATGGCATCCGTGAGAAAGGCCGAGCCGTAAGGACTGAACCGCAAATCCGTATAGCGGTCTTCCAGTTCAGAGGTCATCAGCACCGTCACACCCAGATGGGACAAGATGGCAGCCATGTGGAAAAGCGATTCGCGAAAGTCTTCGCGAAAGCACGGCGCCACGGCCAGTTCGAAACCGGACAGCGAGTCGATGACCACCCGGGTGGCTTTCATTTGAGAAATCATATCCGTCAAGTGCCAAACGATCTCGTCTAGTGACAGATCCAGCGAACGGGGATTGATCAAGCCAATTTGCCCGGCACGGACCATATTGTGGAGTGCACAGGTTCGCGACGGGCTGGGTGTCTGTTCAAACGCAACGATAATGCCCGGTTCGCCCCGGCGCACGCCTTCGGCCAGAAAGGTGCTGGCGAGAATCGTCTTGCCCGATCCCGACGGGCCTGCCACCAATAGAGAATAACCGGCCGGCAAGCCGCCACCCAGCATGTCGTCGAGGCCCGGCACGCCCATGGCCAGACGTGTTTTCCGTATGTGCTCGTCGGGGGATTCCTGTCCGACTCCGATATCGTCGTGAACCATTGCGGCCGGAAAGACTTTGATCCCATCTGAGGTGATGCGAAAGGAATGCAGCCCCGGATGGGTTGACTGTCCGCGCATTTTCAAAATTTGAATTTGTCGCACCATCGAATTGCGATAGACATTTTGCGTAAGCGACAGCAAACCATCGGCTACCGTAAAGATCGGATGGGGTTCAATCTCGGATAAATATTCTCCAACCAGAAACGTGGTGGCCTGCCAGCCGCCAAGCAGAATCCCGAGCTGCGTGATGAATTGTTGCGGGCTGATCGTGCCTTCGGCACAGAGCCGTGCCTCCAGCATGAGCGAGCGGAATGAATCGACAAAAACCAGACCGGGAGATGCGGCTTCCACCTCGTGCGTGATGCGCGCCAGCACTTCGCTTAAACTGCCCGTCGAGACCTCATCGCGCAAGTCAATAAAGCGAACCGATTTATTAATCTTGTCCGGGTCGAAAAACGAGAACTGCTGCTGGTAGCGCAGCATCTTTAAGGGTGGCTCACCCAGCACGGTGAAAAACAGCGCGGGATTCTCTTTGGTCGCCAGGGCGAACATGATCTGGTGCGCAAGTGTCGTCTTGCCTGCGCCCGGAGCTCCCACAATGATATTGAAGGAGAATTCCGGCAGGCCGCCGCCCAGAATGTGATCGAGTCCCGGTACACCGGTGGCGAGTTGACGGATAATCACTTTATGGCTCATGATAGTTTCTCCTTTTTAGACGGGGCTGATGGAAGGCCCCAGACTGGATTCAACAAAAGCTCAGTCAATGATTTTCCAATCAAAGTGGTCAAAAGTTCGACGAAGTTTGTAAGAAAAGCGCAGCTTGCCTCTACGGCGATATTGGACTGGCTGCCCGCAAGGCGCGTCTTGACCTCTGCAAGCAACGTGGCGCTGCCTGCTGGATGGACTGAGCCGGCCAGCCAGGGGAACACGTTGGTTGTCAGGTGTAACGCACGGCCCATCAGGACATCGACGCCCCGCGCACCGATGATCGGCGACAGGCGTAAAGCTATCTGGCGCCAGATATTAAGCGTGGCTTCGGCAATCGCGCCGGCATCGGGGGCATCCCCTGCAAGATGGTCAAGCATTCTTCGAATCGCTTCGAGATGCAAATTGCTGTCTGTGGTTGGCCTCAAAACATCACCTGTCAATCTTTGCCGGATTACGGCATTTACGGGAAGGCAAATTTGTGCATCCCGGGATAACCATACGGTACAAGCATTTTGGCTCCTTTTAACGGATCAATCCGACAATACCGATAACGATAAGATAAACGGCAACAATGTAATTCAACAATTTCGGGAAAATTAAAATTAATATGCCGGCGAGGAGAGATATGATCGGTTGCGCTGTTATGGCGATTTGCATGACAACTGCCTCCTTTCTAAATTGTATACAGATTATTCAGGCCCGACACATGGCTTAACATTTGCCGTAACCTGTGTGTTATTTCAGACTCAACGTCACCCGCATGAAAAAATGATGATGAAAATGTAGAAGCAAGGAGTCTGCCAAGTGCTGATGAAGAAGAAAAAATGACGGATTAATGTATGAATAACGAACTGTTGGATAGATGGAGGAGGGCTGCGTCAGAAACCAAAAAGATTCGTCCGGCCTCCATATCCGGTGGCGCCTCAGTATATTGAGGGATATTATGCAGGGAAATGAACCTTTAAAAAACGCCTTGTTTAAAGCTAGTGGATACGATAATTATTTGCCAAAATATTTTCTGGAGGTTTGATTGAAACGATCCATACATGTGAGTTGTATCCTATCCGCCCTTGTGCTGGGCTGTGCGAGTGTGGTCTTTGCGGACACGGCCTCGCCGGTACTCCCAACTGAAATGCCAGACGGCATGACGCTGCTTGTGGCCTATGTCCTGATGGCGCTGGTCTTCTCTTTTTTGTGCTCGGTGGCCGAAGCGGTGCTCTTGAGCATCACGCCGTCC
>JAWOJC010000158.1:0-22171 GCA_046484315.1 Smithellaceae bacterium
TTCCGGGCTTTGCAACTGATTTTTTTTGAGCAACTTTTTTTACAGAGGGCTTTTCTACCGATTTTTTTGGCCGTGGCATGGCTTTCCCTGCTCCTTTGTTTTTTGAAAGAAAAAATGAACAGCTTCCTGACAGGCTTATCGGCACAAACAGTAAAAATATTTAGAATTCAAAGACCTGCTGAAGATCCTGATGATCTGTTTCACAAGCAGACCCAAAGGCTCTTCGCCTGGCCAAAACCGTTACCCCTCGCCACCGAAGGTCGTCAAATCGAAATCCAGTTGGTAGGTGTTCTCTTCGAAGGAACGGCTGGGCTTTACGGCACACTTGTCGAAAACCTTCAACATGGCTTCGTTGCGCGGCAGAACAAAAGCAACAAACCGGGCAATGCCCCGGTCATGCCCGATTTTCAGGAGATAATTGCACATAAATGTAGCAAGCCCCTTTCCCTGAAACGCCTCATCCACAATAAACGCGATTTCGTAAACACCGGTCCGCTTGTCATAGGCATAGCGCGCCTCGGCGACGATGCGCTCATTGCGGCCTTTTTCCACGATGGCCACCACGGACAGGATGTCCTGATAATCAATGCTGACGTAATTTTGCATTTCCCTGTGCGGCATCAGAGGCTTTGGGGCAAAATACCGGAAGTATTTGGATTCATCGGAAAAATTATAAAACAGCCTGCGCATCATATCTTCGTCGGATGGCTTGATCGGACGGACTTTGACTTCCAGGCCGTCGCGCAGCGATTTGCGCGTCTCTAATCCGGCCGGGTAGCTTGCCGCATGATGGGCGATATAAATCTGATCGGCATACACATAATTGAGCGCCTTGGCCTGCGCCAGAAGACTCTCGCGGTGATCCGGATGGGCGATGTCAATCATGGCTATGGCCCGTTCGCGAATGGATTTACCGAAAAGATTCGCCACACCGTATTCGGTGACAATATATTTCACAACACCCAGTGTACTGTGCGGGTTGTCTGTGTCGCAATCATGCCGGATGACAATGTTGCTGCGCCCCTGCTTGTCCACGGAATTGAGCGCGACAATCGCCTTGCCTTTTTTGGAGATGGTCGCGGCCACGGCGAAATTGAGCTTGCTTTCGTAACCGGTGAGCAGGTTGTCGCCCGAATGGAAAATGACCGATTCGCCGGAGATATCAATTTTTTTGACGTTCATAATGCCGATGAGGCTCTGAATGCGTCGGACCACAAAGGGATTGCTCAGTCGGGCAATCGGATAAAATTCAAAAACGGGATTCCGGTGCACAAACTCATACAACGCCTTGCTTCCATAACAATAGCTCCCTGTCACCAGACCGCCGTTGTAACGGCTGCGGTCGAGTGAAACAGCGCCGGAATTGATCAAATCTATGGCCCAGTCCGAAACCACATGTGTCAGAATGCCGAGATTTTTTTTATTCTTCAAATGGTCGGCCAGCGCGTTGAAAATTTTCCCCACGTGCAGCACCACCGTCGCGCCGTCTTCGATCAGGTTGGCAATGTTCCAGCCGATCCGGTCCACGGTTGAGTCATAGGGCTTGGGCACCCGTTCGATGAGCGGCAGATCGCTTTCCACAATATGGGTAATGCTGCTGATGTGAATGGCCGTTTCGCCATGCGTGACCGGCATGTTCGGATTGACTTCGGCAATGACCATCTGGGCCTGCTTGATAACAATATTGGCCACGTCCAGCGAAACCCCCAGCGAGACAAAGCCTTTATCGTCCGGCACGGACGTGTGAATGATCGCCACGTCCACCGCGACCGCGCCGCTTAGGAAAATATAGGGCAGTTCCATGAGGTTGGCCGGGATGAAATCGACTTTACCTTCTTGAATCTCTTTGCTGATGCTCTCTCCGATATTGAAAGTTTTCAGGCGATATTGCCGCGCATTGGCATGCGACAGATAATCGCCCAGCGTAATGAGCTGAATAATTTCAAGGTCGCGGATATTGCGCGCGGTGGACATGGCAATGGCCCCGAGCACCTTGCCGGGCGTCGCCACGCCACTGGAGACAAAAATTTTCTGTCCGGGCTTGATTTTGTCCAGCACGTCGTCTGTGCTGATGATTTTTGAGCGGTAGTCGATCCGATCGCCTGGCTCGATTTTGTCCATGATGGCTCCTCTGGTGTCACTTGGTTTATTAAGAATTGCTTCGTAAGATAGAATATTTCCGACAAATAATCAAATCATGATTCTTAAATCGCGTTGCATAGTTGACTTGCCTGCACTGTTTTGACCCGCTGCCCCATCACACAAGCCTGCAGGCTCCGGAGACGACTGCCTGGAGTATCTGCTTGACAAGGATTGCAAATCACCATTATACAGGATAAAAGTGTAAAATGTGCGCCGGACAGGCGCTGATCAACCCTGTAAATGAGGAAGAAAATCTGTGAAAAAAATTCAAAAAGTACTCGTTGCCAACCGCGGAGAAATTGCCCTGAGAATTATCCGTACGGTCAAAGAAATGGGACTTCACACCGTGGCTGTTTATGAAAAACCGGACAGCGAAGCCTATTTCCTGCGATTTGCCGATCAGGCCATTTTGATCGGCGACGGACCGCGCAAGGATTACCTGAACATCGACAAAATCATCTGGGCGGCGCAAAAAGCCGGGGCGGATGCCATTCACCCCGGTTACGGGTTTTTGTCGGAAAACCCCGCCTTCTCCGCCGCGTGCGAGGAAGCGGGCATCACCTTCATCGGCCCGCCCCCGAAGGTCATCCGCGATCTGGGCAACAAAGTGGTCGCCCGTGATATCATGAAAAAAGCGGATATTCCCTTTATCCCGGGAACCGAAACCCTCCCGCAAGGCGAAGAGGGCCTGAATCAGGCCATCCGCTTCGGACGGGAAAAAGGCTATCCGATCATGCTCAAGGCCTCCGCGGGCGGAGGCGGACGCGGCATTCGTAAAATTTCGAATGAACAGGAGCTTAGAACGCAGCTGCCTCAGGCGCGCTCGGAAGCAGCCGCCGCCTTCAATGACGACAGTATCTATATTGAAAAATGCATCGAATCACCACGTCATGTTGAAGTGCAGATTCTGGCTGACGCTTACGGTCATGTCATGCACCTGGGCACAAGGGATTGCTCGATTCAGAGACGCCATCAGAAGCTGCTCGAAATCGCGCCGGCCGATCTGCCGCCGACCGTGCTCGACGCGATCCATCAAACCGCTATCCGGGCGGCGCGACAGTCGGGGTATGTCAACGCGGGAACCGTCGAGTTCCTGGTCGATCCGAAAACGCACGAATTCTGGTTTATGGAAGTCAACACCCGGCTGCAGGTGGAACATACCGTAACGGAGATTCTCACCGGCATCGACATCATCCGTCAGCAGGTTTTACTGGCTGAAGGCGGCCGGCTCGAAATTCCGGAAGAACGAATTCATCTGGTCGGCAAAGCCATTCAGGTGCGCGTCAACGCGGAAGACCCGAAAAACAATTTCATGCCGGAAGGCGGCAAGCGTGTGGAAGTCTATCAGTCGCCGGGCGGCCCGGAAATCCGCCTCGATGGTATTGTCTATCAGGGCTATAAGATCCCGACTGATTACGATTCGCTGCTCGTCAAGCTCACTGTGCGCGGCTATTCCTGGAGCCAGACGATTCAAAGACTCAAACGCGCATTGAAAGATTTTTTAATTGTCGGCCCGAAAACAACCATACCGTTTTATCTGGCCCTGTGCGATGAAAAGGATTTTCGCGATGGAAATTTCACCACCGACTATCTGGATGCCCATCCGGGATTGTTCGACTACCCTGAAACGGTGCGGGAAATCGCCAAGCTCTCCAAGCTGATTGCGGAAATCCACGCGCGTAAAATAAATCCGTATGCCTATTAACCGATTTGAACAGATCCGCCGAGGAGAACACGTGTTATGAAAAACCAGCCGGAAGGAAGAATCACGCCCCGTGAACTCAAACGCGCCGGTGTGAAATCCGTACTTGATAAAATGCGCGCGATGAAAGGCTACTATCTGACCAACACGGAACGAGACCTTTCACAATCGGATTTTAAAAACAGAATCATGCCGCACACCCAGATACTCGTCGCGCCCGAACGCAACGCGTCCGGATTTTTTTCGCTCGAAATCACCGGCGGCGCGTCGGTCCATGTGGATATGCTTCGCAAACAAATCAATCCCTTAGAAAAGCTCGACGTACTCGCGGGCTATATGCCGGATACGCTTTTCCAGACCCTGTGCCGCGGCATCAACCTGTTCGGCTATCGGCCCTACCCGGAAAACGTCATCCGTATGACCGTGGAGTCCTTTGCACGCCATGTCCATGTCTGGCGCGTCTTTGATTTTTTAAACTACATCCCCAACATGATTCCGGTGTATGAAGAAGTCAAGAAGGCGGGACGGATTCTGGAAGCGGCGGTTTGCTTTTCCACGGGTCCGGAACACACGAATAAATTCTATGTCAAAAAGGTCGGTGAAATTCTTGATGTCACCGGACCGGATATTCTGCTCGCCATTAAAAACCACGGCGGGCTGGGCACGCCCAAACGGATCGGCGATCTGGTCCGGGCCATTTTACAGAAGTATCCCGACTTGCTGATTCATTACCACGGCCACAACACGGACGGCAACGAAATCGGCCGCATCGTGGCCGCCGTGCAAAACGGCGCGAAAATTGTGGATGCCAGCGACCACGCCCTCACCGGCTTCTACGGTCCGCCGCCGCTCCTCACCGTGGTAAACACGCTGGAGGATTACGGCTATCTTGCCATCGGCCTGGACAAACAGGCGGTGATTGAAACCTCCAACAAGCTGCGTCATGAACGACCCTACTACCGTGATTTCGAATCACAGTTTTTCGGGTTTGATCCGACCGTGCAGACGCACAAGCTGCCGGGCGGCGCGACGGGTTCGAGCTTTGAACAGGCGCAGAAGGGCGGCTTTCTGGACCGCATGCCGGAAATCCTGCAAAACGAACTGCCGAGGGTGCAAGTCGAGCTGGGCAATTTCTGGAGCGTGACACCCGGATCGCAGATTCTTTGGACCACCGCAGCCAACAATGTCACCAAAGGCGCACGTTACAAGGACGCCAGCGACGACTTGAAAAATCTGCTTTTGGAACGCTACGGAAAATTTCCGTTTTACCGCCCAGCCGCGGATGTTTACGAAGCCGTCTTCGGCAAGGACTGGAAAAAAATTCTCAGGCAGGAGGGCGGCTATCAGAAAATTGAAGATATCGATCTGGATATCGAAAAGCGCATGCTGGAACGCTCTTTAGGACGTGAGGCCACCGACGATGAATTGGTGTTGTATCTCCAGCACCCCAACGATGCGGTCAGCTTCTTTAAATTCGAAGAAAAATTCGGCAAAACGTGGGTGCTGCCGCCGAAAGTCTGGCTCAAACGGGGCGGTTTCAGTTTCGGGGAAAAATTCGAGTTTCCCGATGCCTACGGCAAATTGCATACCATTGAAATCGGACCCAGCCGCCGGACCAAAGACGGATCCAATGTCACGATTCTCGGCGTGGATTATTATCCCGAACCGATTCTGACGGTGATTGAAAATGAAGGCGGAGACAAGCTTAAAGCCAAAGTGACGCTGACAGCCAAAGAAATTGAAGCGCTCGCCAGGGTCGGCGACATCCGCGCCTCCATCAAAGGCCTGGTCAACCAGGTTCCCGTTGCCGTCAACGACGAAATCAGCGAGGGGGACGTTCTGGCGGTTCTCGAAGCCATGAAAATGCTGACCAACGTCATGGCGGACATCGCAGGCCGGGTCGCGGAGGTATACGTCTCACCCGGTTCGTCGGTGGAAGTCGGCGATAAGCTGATGCTGATCGACCCGGAAGGATGAAGAGGCAGTAAAATAAAGATATAAGGAGAAAGGGTTTATGATCAAGTCAAGACTGTGCGATCTGGTGGGGATCAAGTACCCGATCATTCAGGCGGGCATGGGACCGTTTTCCAACAACAACCTGTGCGTGGCTTCGGCCAACGCGGGCGTTTTGGGGCTTTTGTCGACCAGCGGGCTTTTCAGCCGCGAAACCCAACCGTGGATTTATGAAGCGTTCATTAAAACCGCGGATTCATCCATGGATGACGACATGGCCGTGGTGCTGGAAAATCTGATTAAAAGAACCTATCGCCTGACCAAAGACCAGGGCGGCATCTTCGGCATCAACGTTATGGTATCGGCGGAACTCAGGGAAAAGGCCATGGTGATGATTGATACGGCCATCAAGGTTCGCGAGGAAAATCCAGACATCAAAAAACACTTCAAAGTTATCTTTACCTCCGCCGGTGATCCCGTGGGCTTAAAAGACAAAATTAAAAATGCCGGTTTCATCTGGATGCATGTTGTGCCTTCCGTCAAAGGCGCCCAGCGCTGTAAAAAAGCAGGCGTCGATGTCATCGTCGCCTCGGGTCATGAAGGCGGATTCCACACGTCCTGGGAGCCGGTCCATTCCATGATTCTGTTGCCCGCGGTGGTGGAAACCCTTTCCGATGAAAACACCCTGATTGTGGGCGCGGGCGGCTTCTGCGACGGCAAGACACTGGCCGCCGCCCTGGCCATGGGGGCGGACGGCGCTCAGATGGGCACGCGCTTTCTGGCGACACAGGAAAGCG
This sequence comes from Smithellaceae bacterium, assembly GCA_046484315.1. GTDB lineage: Bacteria > Desulfobacterota > Syntrophia > Syntrophales > Smithellaceae > UBA8904. The sequence goes on from JAWOJC010000158.1 coordinate 6,595, forward strand.
ACTTTCATGAGATCTGGAAGCAAAGCGTGGTGGACGCGGGTGACCGCGGCACACTGGTGGCCCGCGGTTTTGTGGGACCGGCACGCTGGATTAAAAATTTGCGCAGCGAAGAACACGCTGTCAATACCCTGAAGAAATCACCCGGTGTCTTTTTGGGCACGCCGGACGATTATTCAACAATGGATATGAGCCTGATAGATTACGAGATTGATTCCATCCGCGCCGTCTGCACAGGTGATAAAGCTAAAGCCATGATGGCGGCGGGCGAAGCGGCCCAGCGCATCAACGACATGCCCAGGGTCAATGACATGGTCCAGACCATCATTAGAGAGACGGAAGATATTCTTCAAAATCTTTCAAAAAAAATCCTGGCCTGAGGTTCTGAAAATGCTGTCCATCGGGAGCAGGGGGACATGCCCCTCTGCTCCTTTTTTAAACCCCGCATATTACAAACATGAACTTTAACAGATCCCGTTACCTGATTTTCGCCGTCCTGGGCGCCGCTTACATCCTGGTATTCTTCCACAGGCTGGCGCCGGCGGTTGTGGCGGTGGATATGATGACCGATTTGAAAACCGGCGGCGTGCTGATGGGCGTGCTTGCCTCCGCCTATTTCTATCCTTACGCACTGATGCAGGTCCCGGCGGGGCTTTTGTCTGATTCGTGGGGTCCCCGGCGGTCCATTGTTTTATTCTTTGTCTTTGGTGCGGCAGGTTCTATTCTACTGGGTTTTGCACAAACCGTCAGCATGGCCATTTTCGCCCGGGTGCTTGTGGGACTGGGCGTGGCCATGGTTTTTATCCCGACACTCAAAATTTTGACCCACTGGTTTGAATCTGAAAAATTCTCGCGCATGAGCGGCCTGTTGATGTCGCTGGGCGGCGTGGGCGCTTACAGCGCCTCCACACCCCTGGCGCTTTTGAGCGACGCGATTACCTGGCGCGGCGCCATGATCGCCATCGGCATTTTAACCCTGGTGGTTTCCGGACTGGTTTGGCTGGTGGTCCGTGATCGACCGGAAGATGCAGGCTTCGCGCCGCTTAATCATTGCGAGGCCGCGGAGTGCAGTCCGCAGCGAATCGGGATGATGGCCGGCATCTGGCTGGTGGTCCGCTCTGCGCGCTTCTGGCCTACGGCCCTGTGTAGTTTTTTCAGCGCGCTGGTGATGCTGAGCATCAACGGCCTCTGGGGCGGCCCTTTTCTCATGCATGTCTACGACATGACACGCACCCAGGCGGGCGCGGTGCTTTCGATGATGGCCATCGGCCTGATTCTGGGCGCGCCGTCCATGAGCTGGTTTTCCAATCGGCTTTTGCAGTCCCGGAAAAAAGTGCTGGTTTTGAGTCAGGCGGGCGCTTTGGTTATCTTTGCCCCCATCGCTTTTTTCACCGGTGATTTTCCCGCGCCCCTGCTGTACCTGTGGTTTTTCTCTCTCAGTTTCTGTCTGTCGAGTCTGGTGGTCGTGGGTTATTCGGCTATCAAGGATTCTTTTCCGATACAGATTTCCGGAACAGCCACCGGCATTCTGAACATCTTTCCCTTCGCGGGTGCGGCGCTGGGACAGCCTTTGATCGGCTGGTATCTGGACCGCATCGGACCGGCCGGGGGGCCTTACACACCCGAGGCTTATTCGGCGGCATTTAAAGTATGTTTTCTGTCGCTTCTGGCCGCGCTGGTTTTCGCCATGCTGGTGAAAGAAACTTTTCCGAAACGCAAAAACGCAGGATGACGGCCACGTCCCGTACCGGGACAACCGCCTGCGCCGATGCCGTCTGGAAAAAAAATCCGGCGGCCTGCTTGTTTAAGCCTGCCGCCGGATCCCGTTTTATCTCTTTAATCTGAAGCCTTCCGTCACATCTTTTTTGCCGCGTTTTCGATCGCTTTGCGGATGGTGTCGAGTCTTTCGGAACTCATTTTGACGGAAATAGCCATCACCAGTGTGCGGCCTAGAATATCTTCCGCGAAGGGAATGCTTTCTTTCGTATAGGAAACCTTGCCTTTGTAGCACGGATCGGTAAACGGGTGCTTTTTGGAATTGGCGGTGGAAAATGCCAAAAAGTGTTCCCAGTTCGGCACATAGTGCCACAAATTATTTTTATAGCAGGTGGTGTCCAAACCTTCAGCGGCAAGCAGTTTCTGGAATTTGAGCGCCTGTTGTTCTTCCGGCAGATTAAAAGCCAGAAACGTCGCGGAATCACCCTCTGCATCCGGTTTGGCGCGGAATCCTACGCCCGGCACCAAAGCCAGCACGTCCATGATGACCTTTTTATTTTTTCTTTGCTCGCCGATGAGGTAATCGAGTTTGCGAAGCTGCGCCAAACCCAAAGCCCCCTGCAGCTCATTCATGCGGTAGTTGAAACCGAGAATCGTCCTGCCTTCAAGCGCGCGGCCGACGTTGGGGTTATGATCGTGGCCGTGATCGGAATACCATTCTGAACGCAGGTAAAGATCACGGTTGTTGGAAATCACCATGCCGCCTTCACCGGTTGTCACTGTTTTCACGTAGTCAAAACTGAATGTGCCCATATCGCCGAAGCTGCCCAGCTTTCTGCCTTTGAAGCTCGCGCCGCACCCTTGCGCGTTGTCTTCCAAAACCAGCAGCTTGTTTTTGCGGGCGATCTCGACGATCTGATCAATATTGGCGCCCGAACCGCACATGTGCACGGGAATCACAGCTTTTGTGTAGGGGGTTTTCTTCTTTTCAATTTCTTTCGGATCGAGATTGAGCGTATCGTCAATATCCACCATGATCGGAATCGCGCCGACTTCCAGCACCGCTTCGTAGGTGGCCAGAAACGTAAAAGCAGGCACCAGCACATCGTCGCCGGGACCGACATCCATCGCCTCCAGCGCAACTTTGAGCGCCGCCGAACCGGACGTCACGCCCAGCGCAAAATCCGTTCCGCAATATCTGGCAAAATCCTCTTCAAACTGCCGGACCTTGTAGACGCCTTTTCTTTCCTTGTCGAATCCGTATCGCATCAGGATGCCGGTTTCGAGCACATCCATCACTTCTTTGATTTCTTCCTTACCGATCAGTTCCGCTCCTGCCATGATGATTTCATCCTTTCTTTCTTTAAAATGCCTGCGCGTAAATCGCGATCATGTCTTCTTTGGTCATTTTGCGGGGATTATTCTCCAGCGGTCTTGCCACCGTCATCGCCACATCCGCAAGCGCGGCAAAATCTTCCTGCTTCACGCCGAAATCCTGAATCGAGGCTTCGATGCCGCAATCTTCAATCAGAGACTCCACCGCATCCACCGCCAGGTAAGCGGCTTCACGGGCGGGAAGTCCGTCAATGCATTCGCCCATGGCCTCCGCGATATCCGCGAATTTTTCCAGAGCGCCCGGCAGGTTAAACGCCATGACCGGCGGCAGCATGATCGTGTTGGCCAGGCCGTGACCCACGCCGTATTTACCGCCCAACGGATAGGAAAGTGAATGCACGGCCGTCACGCCCGCGTTGGCCAGGCCGATGCCTGCATACAGACTGCCTAAGAGCATCCTTTCACGCGCGGCGATGTTCTGGCCGTCGTGCACACAGGTGCGCAGATTTTCGGCAATGAGCGCGATCGCTTCGAGTGAAAACATCTCGCTCATCGGATTGGCGTTAATGGAGGTGTAGGATTCAATGGCGTGACACAAAGCGTCAAGACCTGTCTGCGCCGTGGGCGCGGGCGGCAGACTGAGTGTCAGTTCCGGATCCAGAAGCGCCAGCTCGGGATAAAGATGCGGGCTGTTCATGCCTTCTTTTTTCTGGAGGTTTTTGCGGACGAAAACAGCGGTAAAGGTCACTTCACTGCCGGTGCCGGCCGTGGTGGGAATCATGATTTTAGGCAGACCCGGTTTCGGCACTTTGTTGAGTCCCAGAAAATCCACCGCCTTGCCCTGGTTGGCCGCAATCACGGCGATGGCCTTGGCGACATCCATCGCGGAGCCGCCGCCGACACCGATCACGATGTCGCATTTCTTTTTCTGCGCCAGTGTCGAACCTTCATCAGCCAGTTCGATACGGGGTTCCGGTTCCACCTTGTCAAAAACGGTGAATTTGAAGCCCTCAGCAACCAGCAGGCCGGTCATTTTGTCCAGCAGGCCGGTTTTCGCGAGGTTTTGATCGATCACGATGAGGGGATGTTTTCCGCCCAAATCCCTGATGTGGCCGGGCAGCGTTAAAAGCGATCCGTTACCGAAAACTATCTTTTTGGCACCGGTAAAAGCAAATGTTTTTCTCATATTAAATAAGACCTCCGTTCGTTTGGGTTGAATAAATAGGTTATCATCATGAAAAATTTACCTTGTGATTCCGGGCTTGAGGCCCCTGGTTACAGGCCGCGCCTGCGGACGGTTTGAACTTCAAATCGTTATTAATGTCAAGTCTTTTTGTTTTTCACCGACCACTGAATCTTCCGGCAGATCCCCCTGATGATTTTGACCTCGCGGGACAGCAGACCGGATCGGGAAAAAAAGCGCCGCAGGTCGGTCATCCAGTATTCTGGGTTTTCAGGATTTAAAAATTCGATGTCCGACAAAAGCGATTTGATCTGATCGTACATCCCTTCGAGCTCCAGAGACAATGCCAGCTTCGGAGGCGTCTCCCGGGCGGATGCGGCAGGAGAAGACGCGATAAATATTTCGTAGCACAGAATCATTGCGGCCTGGGAAAGATTCAAAGAGGTAAACTCACGGGAGGTTGGAATGGTGACCACCGCATGGCAAAACCGCAGCTGCTCATTGGCCAGCCCGGCATCCTCCGGTCCGAACAGCAGCGCGACATTATTTTTCTGAGAAAGATCGGCAATCCGGGCTGCGGCCGAGCGCGGCGACAAAAAAGGCCCCCGGGCTTTTCCCAGGCGGGCGGTCGTGCCCACAATGTAGCGAAAATCGCCGAGCGCCTCGTCGATGGTGTCCACAAACCGGATCTGATCAAGGACATCCGCGGCCAGATGCGTGGAACGCTGTTGCATGACGTCACGATCATAATGCTCCGCCTGACCCACGACGACCAGATGCGTGATCCCCATATTTTTCGCGGCGCGTGCCACCGAACCGATATTACCCGCGTATTTGGGTTTATATAAAACAATGCTGATGTGTTTGGTTTTGGCTTTAAGCGTCATAGCCTGCCACCTCCGATAGAGGCCTTATAAAGCCGCCCGGAAAGAAATGCACGAAATATTTATGGCGGGTTTGCGACTACACGAAAAGATCGATTATATGATCGGAAGAAACCGATAAGGCCTGTATCTGGCGGGCATTCTCCATGAGCATATCGGCCACGGCCGCCTCAGCCTCGGCATTCATCTTCATAATGCTTGCGCTGATTTGATCCAGCGTCTGAGATTGGCTCATGGCCATCATGGCGGCGGCAACACCGGCAATTTCACTCATGGATGCACACTCCTTTGAAATCATTCTATCGGCATGATCGGATTATAACTTTAGCGCCGCGTCCGCTTTGAGGCCGAATGGATCATCATGCAAAAGTAATCGTTCCAAAACTTGCCGGCTCATGAAAATTCCGGGCGGAAAGCGGCATCCAGGAAAGCCAGTGGGGATGGGAGGTTTCATTGCCGCATTTATAAAAATTGGCCCGCCAGACCTGATCCTTAACGGGCCCTCGCGGCCCGATCTGTTTTTCCAAAACGCTAAAAGGCAAGGAAAATTCCAGAATCCAGACAAGCGGCTCTGTGATCTCCGGCTCCACAACAGGAGGCAAACTGGCGGCGCGCCGAATTTGCATATCATCCTCCTGCGCCAAAGGGATGAATTCCGCTAACTTTCCAGCCACGCGCGCCTCACGGGTCACATACGAGGCCAGAAGGGCTCCGCCGCAATTAAACTCGAAATTGAAATACCCCCGGCAGCCGTTCGGCTGCACAAACATTTCCACGCAGCTGTCCTTCCAGACGTCGCTTTGAAATTGCCTGTGGATACAACGGACATACTGATCTTCCACACGAAATATCCCGAACAGGCATTCATCATTATACAAAAGTTTACACAGCGTTCTAGGCTGATGCGGGCCGCCTTCGGGCCGCACACAACCCACCTGCAAAGGACGGGTCCTGCGCCAGATGTCGCCATCCCACAATCCCCGCAGTTCAGGAACCTCGCTTGTCCACAAGACACTGTAATTTTGATCCGTCATAAAAAATATACCATTTGCGGCCGTGCCGGTTTTTTGTTATTCAGCCGACATGAATGACGATATGCGTTTACTCTACCGTGGCGCCAAACTTCTGGGCATCGAGCTTACCGACCGGCAGCTTGCCTCGTTTGATCTTTATCAAAACGAGCTTCGCTTATGGAATGCCAAAACCAATCTTGTCTCGGAAAACACAACCGGCGAAATCATCACCCGTCATTTCCTGGATTCTCTGACCGCCTGGCGATACATTGTCCCCGAAAATGCCCGTCTGGTGGATATCGGATGCGGCGCCGGCTTTCCCGGCATTCCGCTGAAAATTGCCCTGCCGTCTATACAACTATATCTGCTCGAAACCAATCGTAAAAAAGTGTCTTTTTTGAAACATATCATTCGTATGTTGAATCTCGACAATTCGCACACCCTGCATGACCGGGCGGAAAACATCGTTCGGACGGACGCCTGGAGGGAAAAATTTGATGTGGTCATCTCACGGGCCGCTTTGAAAATGCCCGACTTGCTCCCCTTGGGGGACTATTTTCTGAGGGCGGGCGGGCTGTTGATAACTCTGAAAGGACAAGATGTCGCCAAGGAACTGGAAACGGCGCAAACCAGAAAAATTGCTTATAAAATTTATCAAATAAATCAGCATGATATAAATATTTCGCTGCTGGGTCCGCCGCGTAAAATTATTATCTTTCAAAAGGCGGAAATCAGTAAAAAACCCTTCTAAAAAGCCGGTTTTTGTGTTAGTTCATCGACAGGTTTTTCCAAAAGAAAGTTTCGGAAGACTTACACATAAATAATGAATAAAATCATATGCATTGCAAATCAAAAAGGCGGCGTCGGGAAAACCACGACGGCGATTAATTTATCCGCGTCTCTGGCGGCCGCTCATAAGAAAACATTGCTGATTGACGGCGACTCCCAGGGCAATACGTCCAGCGGTCTGGGACTGGAAAAATCGTCTTATCAAAACAGCAATTTGTATCATGCCATGATCGGTCAGGCGCCGCTTGCATCGGTCATCCTGCCCACCGTTTTGCCCAATCTGGACATCATTCCATCCAATCAGGATTTGATCGGCATGGAAGTGGAATTTATCCATCTGGAGGAACGGGAAACGCGCCTCAAGGCATTATTAAAATCGCTGGACAGACGCTACGACTTTATAGTAATTGACTGCCCCCCGTCACTGGGGTTTATGACGGTCAACGCTCTTGTCGCGGCAGATTCTTTGATTGTTCCTTTGCAGTGCGAGTATTACGCCATGGAAGGGCTTGGCTATCTGCTCAATACTGTCAAACTCGTAAAAGCAAATTTGAATCCGGCATTGTCCCTGGGCGGCATTCTGCTGACGATGTTCGATCCCAGGAATTCTCTGGCCCATCGCGTCACGGAAGATGTTCGTAATCACTTGGGAAACAAGGTTTTTAAAACTGTGATTCCAAGGAATGTGCGCTTGTCGGAAAGCCCGAGCCACGGTCTGCCGATTATTCTCTACGATATTAAATCGCGCGGCGCGGTCGCCTATATGGAACTGGCGCAGGAAATTATTCAGGGGGAAACGTAAATGGCGCATAAAAACGCGCTGGGAAAAGGGCTGGGTGCCATTTTTCCGGATCTGCTCGATCATGAAACAGGAAAAAAACCGGCTGTCACCAGCTGCGGCATCGAGGAATTGCGCCCGAACCGGTATCAACCGCGAAAAAACTTTTCCGATCAGGATCAAAAAGATCTCATCGCCTCGGTGAAGCAAAGTGGTATCATTCAGCCGATTGTCGTGCGCAAGGCGGATGCAGGCTATGAAATCATCGCCGGCGAAAGACGCTGGCGTGCGGCGCAAAAGGCCGGCCTTAAAGACGTGCCAATTGTCATTCGCAACGCCACGGATATGGAAGCAGCCGAATTATCGCTCATTGAAAATATTCAGCGCGAGGAACTCAACGCACTGGAAGAGGCGGAAGCCTACGTTACGCTTATTGAAAAGTTTAAACTGTTACAAGAAGACATCTCCGTGCGCGTCGGCAAAGACCGCTCGACGGTGGCCAACACTATTCGCCTTTTGAAACTGCCGGCCAAAGCAAAAACAGCTCTGATCGACAAAAAGATTACCGCCGGCCATGCCCGCTGTCTTTTATCAATTACGGCGCCGGAGCAGCAAATGGCGCTTCTGGACCTGATCTTGAAAAAGGATTTAAACGTCCGCGAAACAGAAAAGCTCATTCAAAACGCAAAAAAGCAGCCTGAGGCGGCCCATCAGAAGGGTTCAGGAAAAGACATTCACATTGCCGCCCTCGAAAAAAATCTGACCGCAAAATGTCAGGCCCGTGTGCAAATTAAAGGATCGCCCCAAAAAGGGGCCATCGAGATTGCCTACCGGTCTATGGATGAATTAAACCGTCTGGCCAAATATCTTCTCGATGAATTGTAATCGTTAGAATATTTATCAACACCTGTTGATACATTTGTTTATAAAAGGTTGAACTGTGGAATCTGCGTGGGATAAAGCTACTAAAATAATTCAGGAAAAAGTATCTAAACAAAACTTTGATACCTGGATAAAGCCCATTCGAATTATGGCAATGGAGGATAAGTGCGTCTCTTTGGCGGTTCCCAATAAGTTTTTTAAAGACTGGCTGACGGAAAATTACCTTTCCATGATTAAAAACTCACTGCAAAATATCATCGGCATTCCTGTGGATGTCGATTTTGTGTTGAGCAAAGACAAGGAAAAGAAGCGTGATCCTGTCGTGGCGGATGTGCCCAACCATAAAGAAACCCATGTGGTATCAACCGGTAAAAATAAGAATTTATCTTATTTGAACGCCAATTATACCTTTGACCGGTTTGTCGTCGGCGCTTGTAATCAGTTTGCGCATGCCGCATCCATTGCGGTGGCCAAACATCCGGCCAATAATTACAATCCTCTTTTCATTTATGGCGGTTCTGGTTTGGGAAAAACGCATTTACTCAATGCGATTGGATTGATGACGTCCGCATCTCACCCGGAACTCCATGTGATGTATGTTTCCGCGGAAGAATTCATGAATGAAATGATTAACTGTATTCGCTATGACCGGATGCCGAAATTTCGTGAAAAATATAGAAACATTGGGTGTTTGTTGATTGACGACATCCATTTTCTGGCTGGAAAGGAAAGAACACAGGAGGAATTTTTTCACACCTTCAACACCCTGCATGACTCCGGCAAACAAATTGTCGTGACCAGCGATAAATTCCCTAAAGATATCCCTAATCTTGAAGGAAGGTTGCGTTCACGTTTTGAGTGGGGCCTGATTGCCGATATTCAACCACCCGAAACAGAAACAAAAATCGCTATTATCGAAAAGAAAATGCAGGAAACCCAGATCACACTGCCATCGAGTGTGACCCACTACATCGCCTCCCATGTGGAATCGAACATACGTGAACTGGAAGGTTTTTTAGTTAGAATATCCGCTTATTCCTCGCTCACGAATCGCGAAATTAATCTGGATCTGGTTAAGGATGTTTTAAAAAAGCTTGTCAAACACAATAATCAGGAAGAAGTGTCCATTGAAGAAATCATTAAAGTGGTGGCCGCAAAACTCAATGTGAAAATTGTGGACATTAAATCACATAATAAGAATAAAAACATGGTCATGGCCAGACAGATCGCCATGTATCTGGCTAGAAAATTAACAAAATTTTCTTATCCGGATATTGGTCAAAAAATTGGCGGGAGAGATCATTCCACGGTGATTTATGCCAATAATAAAATGATCAACGCGATAGACACAGATATGAAGTTCAAAAAGATGATTCAGGAGATTGAGGATGCGGTTATCCACAAAATATAATTTTTCTCTGCCCGATTCATGCACAGCCGGAGAACAGACAACCCAATGGAAACATGTGGAGAAAAAGCGTCATCCACATATCCACAGGACTTACTGCTATTACTGTCTTTTTATATATATAAATTAAAAAAAGAAATTAAAAAGGGGAGGAACGGATGGAATTCAAGATCAATAGAAATACCTTTTTGGATGGTATTCAGAAAACATTGGGTATTGTTGAGAAAAAGACAACCACTCCTATTTTAAATAACGTCCTGCTAAAAGCGGAAAATAATCAGGTCAGGATTATCGCCACAGATCGTGAGATCAGTCTTCTTTCAGATTATGAAGCGGATATTATTGAAAAAGGTGAAATAACCCTGTCTGCCAAAAAGCTCTACGAAATGGTCAGGGAAATTCAGGGCGATATTATTCATTTTACAAAAAGTGCCAACAATATCGTTAAAGTCACCTGCCAAAGGGCTGTTTACAAAATTCCTGGTTTGCCTGCGGATGATTTTCCGAATGTGGCAGACAGTCAGGATTTGAATTTTTCAAATATTCCCGGTCAACTTCTGAAGGATTTGATCAATAAAACGTCCTTTGCCATGGCTGTGGATGAAACAAGAAAAAATCTCAACGGCGTTTTGCTGGAAACCTCCACCGACGGGTCGAACCATCTGTGGCGTATGGTGGCCACCGACGGCCACCGACTGGCGGTTGCCAAAGTGTCCACTGCGGATCCCTGTCCTGAAATGACCAAAGGGATGATTATTCCGAGAAAAGGCCTGATGGAGGTTAAAAAGATCATTGATGTAAACGATATCATCGGAATTGGTCTGCATAAAAACATGTTTGTGGTCAAAACAGAAAACACTATTTTGAAAGTGAATCTGGTGGATGCGGAATATCCTGATTATAAACGTGTGATTCCATCGGAAAAAGGCGTGACGGTGATGTTGGATAAAGAAACCTTTCTCCACGCTTTAAGAAGAATGAATGTCGTATCGTCAGAGCGTTACAGCGGTGTGATTTTGTCCTTTACGGCGGGGAAAATGACGTTGAATTCTACAAACCTGGATGTGGGAGAGGCCACGGAAGAAATTGATATTGTCTATACAGGTGAAGATATGGATGTCGGATTTAATGTAAATTATGTCATTGACGCTGTGTCTGTGGTTTCTACGGAAAGTGTTGTTCTGGAAGTAGGGGTCGGATTAAAGCCCACCGTGGTGAAGCCGTCGGAAGGCGACCAGTATCTTTGTATTGTCATGCCTTTAAAAATATAAAGATTTACAATAGATCGGCAATACCGTCAGGGAAATCCCCTGGGGTTATCAAGGGCGTTTGAAACACAACAGGGTAAAGGAGTAAAAAAAGATTGCTATGCCAAACAGGAAGTATGATGCGGACAGTATTAAAGTATTAGAAGGTTTAGAGGCGGTCCGGAAAAGACCGGCCATGTATATAGGTTCCACCAGTAAAGACGGATTACATCATCTGGTGTATGAAGTTGTCGATAACAGCATCGATGAGGCGGCAGCCGGGTATTGTGATACAATTTCTGTTAAAATTCGGATCGATAACTCCATTGTGGTGGACGACAACGGACGCGGAATACCCGTGGATATGCACAAAAAAGAAGGCGTATCCGCAGCTGAAGTGGCCATGACCAAACTGCATGCCGGTGGTAAATTTTCCAATGACACTTATAAAATTTCCGGCGGTCTTCACGGGGTCGGTGTGTCGGTGGTGAACGCGCTGTCAAAAACCTGTGAACTGGAGGTACGGCGCGACGGTAATGTGTATCGGCAAACATATCAGCGGGGGATTCCTGATGCGCCTCTGGAAATGATCGGTCAAACACGGGGCCGCGGAACCAAAGTCACTTTTCTGCCGGATGATGAAATCTTTGAAGAAACAGAGTTCAGTTTCGACGTCATTTCGAATCGTTTGCGTGAACTGGCGTTTCTTAATTCCGGTGTGAAAATTCTTCTAACGGATGAGCGAAGCGATAAATCAGCGGAATTTTTCTATAAAGGCGGTATTGTATCCTTTGTTGAATATATTAATCGCAATAAAAAAGTGCTGCACAAAGAGCCAATTTATGTTTCAGGCTCCCGGGAAGACTGCGCCGTAGAAGTGGCTCTGCAGTATAATGAAAGTTATCTTGAAAATATTTTTTCTTTTGCCAACAGCATTAACACCATCGAGGGTGGCATGCACATGGTCGGCTTCCGCTCGGCCCTCACACGGGTTTTTAATAATTACGCCACGTCCAATAAAATTATTAAAGACGGAAAGGAATCTCTGCGCGGAGAGGATTTGCGAGAGGGCCTGGCATGCGTCATCAGTGTGAAAGTCAGAAATCCGCAATTTGAAGGACAGACCAAGACAAAACTGGGCAACTCCGATGTGCGCGGCCTGGTGGAAGGTATTGTTTACGAGAAAATCGGTTCCTACCTGGAAGAAAACCCCTCTATTGCCAGACAAATTCTCAATAAATGCATGGAAGCGGCCAGAGCAAGAGACGCGGCCAGACGCGCCCGTGAACTGACAAGGCGCAAAAGCGCTCTGGAAGTCGGGGCGTTGCCGGGAAAACTGGCAGACTGTCAGGAAAAAGATCCGGCTCTCAGTGAAATTTATCTGGTAGAAGGTGATTCGGCCGGCGGTTCGGCCAAACAGGGCCGGGACAGAAAGAATCAGGCCATTTTGCCGTTGCGCGGCAAGGTTCTCAATGTGGAGAAGGCACGCTTCGATAAAATGCTGCAAAATGAAGAAATCAAAGTCATGGTGACGGCTTTCGGCGCGGGCATCGGTCCCGGGGATTATGACGTCAGTAAATTGCGCTATCATAAAGTGATTATCATGACAGATGCGGATGTGGACGGCGCTCATATTCGCACGTTGCTTTTAACCTTCTTTTTCCGTCAGATGAGAGAATTGATCGAAAGAGGGTATTTGTTTATCGCGCAACCGCCGCTTTATAAAGTGGTGGACAAGAAAAAGGAACTCTATATCCAGAATGAAGATCAGATGAGAAACTATATTCTGGAAAACGGCGTTGAAAAAGTTAATTTGCTGATGGGAGACGGCAGTCCGTTTCCCGTCACCGGCAACAAACTGCTGGCTCTGGTTAAAAAAATCATGCGTATCGGCGATCTGCTGGACCGTTTTGAAAGAGAACGTCGTGACCGGAACCTGGTGCGTCTTGTCGCCGGAGATACGGCCCTGGTGGATGAGACCTTTCAAAACGAAAATGATCTTTCGAAAGTCGCAGGCAGAACAGTGGCGGCGCTGGGCAGCGATGTCATCGCAGATTACCGCATCGAAAGCGATCCGGACCATGGCGGCTATAAAATGGTGTTCACTATAAAAAATAATGGAACCACGTTGACCACCTGTATCGATCGCGAGATATTTTTAACGCCGCAGTTTGCTGAAATCAGAGCTTTATTGGGGCAGGTGTCTATTATGGGCGAGGCGCCTTACCGTGATCAGTCCGATGAATCGATTTCACCTGTCATTCTGCCTTCCGCCCGCGCTTTGGTGGACCATCTGATCAGTCTGGGTAAAAAAGGCCTGACCATTCAGCGTTACAAAGGTTTGGGTGAAATGAACCCGGAACAACTCTGGGAGACCACGATGAATCCGGAGAAGCGCACACTCCTGCAGGTGAGCGTTGAAGACGCCGTGGTGGCAGATGAAATATTTACGACATTGATGGGTGATCAGGTGGAGCCGCGCCGCGATTTCATCTATCAAAATGCTCTGCATGTTTCCAATTTGGATATTTAGCCGTAAAAGGAAATCAATCAAATTCTCCGGTCTTTGTTTTCGGCCGGTTTTTGTAAAAAGAGAGGAAGAAATACCATGGAACGAGATATCCACCATAAGCAAACGCTGGTGAATATAGAAGATGAAATGAAAAAGTCCTACATGGATTACGCAATGAGCGTGATTATCGGACGCGCGCTTCCTGATATTCGTGACGGCCTCAAACCGGTGCACCGCCGGATCTTGTACGCCATGTACGAAATGGGTTACCGCCATAACAAGCCCTATAAGAAATGCGCCCGCGTGGTGGGTGATATCATGGGTAAATATCATCCGCACGGGGACGCGGCCATTTATGACACGCTGGTGCGTATGGCGCAGGATTTTTCCCTGCGATACATGCTGATTGACGGGCAGGGCAACTTCGGTTCCATTGACGGCGATCTGCCCGCGGCCATGCGATATACGGAAAGCCGCCTGGCGCGGATTTCCGATGAAGTGATGGCCGACCTGGAGAAAGACACCGTCGATTTTGTGCCCAACTACGATGAATCTCTCACGGAACCGTCTATTCTGGCAACGCGTCTTCCGCTGTTGCTGTTGAACGGAACCTCGGGCATTGCCGTGGGCATGTCGACCAACATTCCGCCCCATAATTTGACGGAAATAGTCAACGGCACCATCGCGCTCATCAAAAACCCCAAAATGGCTGTGGAAGATTTGATGAAACATATTCCCGGCCCGGATTTTCCCACCGCAGGATTTATCAACGGCCGCGAGGGGATCAATTCCGCCTATAAAACAGGGCGCGGCATCATCCGCGTGCGTGCGCGCGCGCTGATCGAAAAGAACGCCCGCAATGATAAAGAAACGATCGTGGTGACTGAGTTGCCCTATCAGGTCAACAAGGCGACACTGATTGAAAAAATTGCCGAACTGGTGCGCGACAAGAAGGTATCCGGTATTTCCGATCTGCGCGATGAATCGGATCGCGAAGGCATCCGCGTGGTGATTGAACTCAAGCGAGACGAAAATTCCGCCATCATCCTCAACCAGCTTTATAAATTCACGCAGATGGAAGTATCCTTCGGCATTATCATGCTGGCGATTTCCGACGGCAGGCCGCAGGTTTTCAATCTTAAAGAAGTTCTCGAGCACTTCATCCTCTTCCGCCAGGAAGTGGTGGTTCGCCGCACACAGTTTGATCTGGCGCGCGCTAAAGAACGGGCGCATATTTTAGAAGGCTACATCATTGCCCTGGACAATATTGACGCCATCATCAAGGTCATCAAGGCGGCCAAAAATCCCGCCGAAGCATCCGTGGCCTTGTGCGCCCAGTTTAGTTTGTCTGAAATTCAGGCCAAAGCCATTCTGGAAATGAGGCTGCAGCGCCTGACCGGACTGGAAAGACAAAAGATAGATGCGGAGTATGCGGAAGTGACGGCGCTCATTGCCAAACTGGCCGGCATTCTGGCCGATCCGCAGAAAGTTCTGCAGGTGATTATCGACGAACTCAATGAAATCAAGGCAAAATACGGCGACGAGAGACGAACGGAAATAGTCGCCAGCACCGCGGATATCAATATTGAAGACATGATCGTGGAAGAAGACATGGTGGTGACCATTTCGCACACCGGTTACATCAAGCGCAACGCCGTCAGTCTTTACAAAAGCCAGCACCGCGGCGGCCGCGGCAAGGTGGGTATGGGCACCAAGGAAGAGGATTTTGTCGAAAAAATCTTTATCGCCTCCACCCATCATTATCTGCTGGTCTTCACCAATGCCGGTAAGGTGTACTGGTTGAAAGTGTACCAGATTCCTCAGGCCGGACGC
>JAWOJC010000296.1:0-18012 GCA_046484315.1 Smithellaceae bacterium
TCGTGATGCATTGTCTGCCCGGGCACCGCGGCGAGGAAATTACCGCCTCTGTCATAGACGGACCGCAGTCCGTTGTGATCGACGAAGCGGAAAATCGCCTGCATGTGCAAAAGGCCGTCTTGGAAATATTGATTTAGGAGGAAAACATCGTGTCGAAAAAAATTAAAAAAGTCGTATTGGCCTATTCCGGCGGATTGGATACATCTGTGATTGTCCGCTGGCTGATTGAAACGTACCAATGTGAAGTCATCTGTTTTGCCGCAGACCTCGGGCAGAAAGAAGAACTGACCGGGTTGAAGAAAAAAGCGATCAATACCGGTGCAAGCAAAATATACATTGAGGATTTGCGGGAGGAATTTGCCCGCGATTTCGTTTTCCCGGCGCTGCGTGCCAATGCGATTTATGAAGGCACGTATCTACTCGGCACATCGCTGGCCCGACCGTTAATTGCCAAAAAGCAAATCGAAATTGCCAAAAAGGAAAAAGCTGATTCGGTTTCTCATGGCGCGACAGGCAAGGGCAACGATCAGGTGCGTTTTGAGCTGACCTATCTGGCTCTGAATCCGTCCATTAATATCATCGCCACGTGGCGCGACGAAAATTGGTCGTTTAACTCCCGTGAGTCGATGATTGATTACGCAGAGAAATATAAAATCCCCATACCGCTGACGAAGGCCAAACCCTACAGTTCCGACCGAAACCTTCTGCATATCTCGCATGAAGGCGGCATCCTGGAAGACACCTGGGCCGAGCCACCGGAAGATATATTTGTTTTAACCAAATCCCCTGAGGCGGCGCCGGACAAGCCGACGTATGTGGAAATCGATTTTATAAAGGGAAATCCGGTGGCCATCAACGGCAAGAAAATGTCGCCTGCCACCCTGATGGAGCATATTAACGTCGTCGCAGGCAATAACGGCATCGGTCGCGTGGATATGGTGGAAAACCGTTTCGTCGGCATGAAGTCGCGAGGCGTTTATGAAACACCCGGCGGCACCGTGCTGTGGGCTGCACACCGCGCAGTAGAATCCATCACGATGGACCGCGAGGTGATGCTCATGCGCGATTCGCTGATACCGAAATATGCGCAACTCGCGTACAACGGATTTTGGTATTCTCCCGAGATGAGAACCCTTCAGACCTATATTGACGCGACGCAGGAAAACGTCACCGGCACGGCCCGCATGAAACTCTACAAAGGCAACTGCGTGGTCGTCGGGCGCAAATCACCGAAGTCTCTCTACAGCGAAGCGTTTGCCACCTTTGAAAAGGATCAGGTCTATAACCAGAAAGATGCAACCGGATTCATTCGACTCAATGGTCTGCGTCTGAGAATACAGCACCTGCTGAAAAATAAACGCTAGAATTTTCGGAGACGATTTCATGGCCAAAGAAAAAAAACCCTGGGCGGGTCGTTTCGGTGAAGCCACGGCAAAGAGTGTAGAAGCCTTTACCTGTTCTCTGCATTACGACGCACGGCTTTACCGTTTCGACATAGAAGGTTCCATCGCTCACGCGACCATGCTTGCCGACACGGGCATTATTGCCCGCAAGGAAGCTGCCGCGATTCAAAAGGGATTAAACAGCATTCTGCGCGATATGGATCAGGGGGCTTTTGTTTTTGATCCAGCCGATGAAGATATTCATATGGCCATCGAAAAGGAACTGATCCGTCGCATCGGGCAGGCGGGTGGAAAACTTCATACCGCCCGCAGCCGAAACGATCAGATTGCTTTGGATGTGAGACTTTTTTTACGCTCTGAAATTGACGACATCGACCGGCGGCTTCTGGATCTGCAAAAGCAACTGGTGAACATGGCCAAACGTGAAATCAAGACGATCATGCCCGGCTATACCCATATGCAAAAAGCGCAGCCGGTGCTCTTATCGCACTATTTTCTGGCCTTTGCCGAAATGTTTTCCCGTGACGCAGAACGTCTGGCCGACTGCAAAAAAAGGCTCAACGTTCTGCCGCTCGGCGCCGCGGCACTGGCCGGAACAGGACTGCCCATCGACCGGAGCCGCACGGCTCAACTGCTGAATTTTCCGAAAATCAGCGCCAACAGCATGGACACGGTGGCAGACCGGGACTACATCGCGGAATTCATTTTTACCGCGTCGCTTACGATGGCGCACCTGAGTCGCTTTTGCGAGGATTTGATTTTATGGTCATCCGATGAATTCGGATTCGCGGAGATATCGGACGCATATACGACCGGCAGCAGCATCATGCCGCAGAAGAAAAATCCGGACATCGCCGAGTTGATTCGCGGGAAGTCCGCGCGTGTCTACGGGAATCTGTTCGCGATTCTGACGCTTCTCAAAGGTCTGCCCATGACCTATAATCGTGATTTGCAGGAAGACAAGGAGCCTCTTTTTGACGCGGTCGATACGGTCAAAAACTGTCTGTCCATTTTTACGGAGATGCTGGCCCACACTACATTCAACGCGGCCAGGATGTACGATGCGGCCAGCGGCGGTTTTTCAACGGCCACCGATGTGGCGGAATATCTGGTGGGAAAAGGCCTTCCTTTTCGTCGGGCCCATGAAGTTGTCGGCCACATTGTCGCGGATTGTATTCGAAGGAAGAAGAAACTCGAAGAGCTCACGCTTGAAGATTTTAAAAAATATGATACCGGGTTCGAAGGGGACATTACCTCTCGACTAAAACTGGAAAATTCGGTCAACGCCAGGAAAGCACGCGGCGGAACGGCGAGGTCGGCAGTCAAGGAAAGGATTCGGGAATTTGAAAAAAGGATCGGCAAACAATAGAATATTGTGCGTCCTGATACTGATCACGATCCTGACGGGGTGCGGTTTGAAGGGCAATCCCGTACCGGGGGGCGTCGCTGTGAAAAAGCAGATCAAACAGGACCTTATCGCGAAGGCCTCCGGATCGTCTGTGTTGCTGTCATGGCAGGTAGCGCCGGATGTCAGCATCCGTTATATTGATGTTGAAAAAAGCGAACTGGGCAGCGTGGGCGATATCTGTCGAGACTGTCCCCGTGTCTTCGGCAAAATCGGTCAGTTGACGGTGGGGAACCAAACAGACTTTCAATTTAACGATCCCGATGTTCAGCCCGGTAAGGTTTACAGTTATCGTTTGAAGCTATGCGATGATCATGATATTTGCAGTGCATCGTCGGTTGTGGAAATAGGATTACAATAAACACAGGTTCAGGAGGCATTTTTATGTTTAAGGGAGCCATTACCGCTTTAGTGACGCCTTTTAAAAACGCTAAAGTGGATGAAAAAGCCCTGCGGGAACTGATTGAATATCAGATCGCAAATGGCATCGACGGTCTTGTCCCCTGCGGCACCACCGGAGAATCACCAACGCTGACGCATGATGAACATGACCGCGTTATTGAAATCACGATTGACGCCGCGAAAAAGAGGGTGCCGGTGATTGCCGGAACAGGATCGAACAGCACGGCGGAAGCGCTGCGTTTAACGCGGCATGCCTATGAAGCCGGTGCGGACGGCGCACTGATTGCCTGCCCCTATTATAATAAACCGACGCAGGAAGGGCTCTATCAGCACTTCAAGCTCATTGCCGATAATGTACCCATTTCGATTGTCCCTTATAATATTCCCGGGCGGACCGGTGTAAACATGTCCCCTGAGCTCATTGCAAAGTTGGCCAAAATCGACAATATCGTCGGCGTGAAGGAGGCATCCGGTTCTATCAAACAGATGAATGACGTTTTGGATCTGTGCGGTCCCGGATTTGACGTGCTGTCCGGTGATGACGGATATACGCTTCCTCTGATGGCGATCGGCGGCAAAGGTGTTATTTCTGTCGCTTCAAACATTGTGCCTGCGGATATGGCCGCACTTGTGGACGCGGCTGAAGAAGGTAATCTGCCCAAAGCCCGGGCTTTGCATCACAAGATGAGTCCACTTTTTGATGTCCTATTTATTGAAGTGAATCCCATCCCTGTAAAAGCGGCATTGGCGTTGATGGGCAGGATTGAGTATGAATATCGTTTGCCGCTTTGTAAAATGGCGGTGCCCGCTCATGACAAATTGAAGAAGGCGTTGGCTGATTACGGATTGATTTAAATCGCCTGACAAAAAATATAGATCCAAGGAGATAATGATCATTATGGTGAAGGCTATCGTCACAGGGGCCGGCGGCAAGATGGGTGGCAGAATCATTAGTCTGATGTCGTCTATGGAGGATATTGAAGTCGTAGGCGCCATTGAGGTACCGGGGCATCCGATCATCGGACGCGATGTCGGACACTCTCTGGGGCTGGGGAAAACCGGTGCATTGGTCAGCGATAAACTGGCCGCCTGCATTGATCTGGCGGATGTGGTGATCGATTTCACCAACCACGAAGCGTCTCTGCATTACCTGGACGTCGCGAGCGAACATAATCGTTCGATTGTGATTGGATCAACCGGATTTACAACAGAGGAAATGCAGGATATTAAAAAACTGGCGGGAAAAACGCGTTGCATGCTGTCACCGAACATGAGTGTCGGTGTGAATGTGCTGTTGAAGGTGTTGGAGGACTGCGCAACGATCCTTCAGGATGATTATGATGTGGAGATCATCGAAGCTCACCACCATTTGAAGAAAGACGCGCCTAGCGGAACAGCCATGCAGATGGCCCGGGTCATCGCCGAAAAACTGGGTCGCGATTTGGAGCAGGAAGCCGTTTATAAGCGCCAGGGGCTTATCGGAGAAAGAACCCGAACGGAAATCGGTATTCAGACCATTCGGGCAGGAGACATTGTGGGCGAGCATACGGTGATTTTTGGTGGTATTGGTGAAAGGCTTGAATTTACGCATCGCGCGCACAGTCGTGACAATTTTGCCCAGGGGGCGATCCGGGCGGCAAAATGGATCGTGAATCAGGAAAACGGTTTGTATGATATGCGAGACGTTTTGGGATTAAGAAACTGAAGCGGGCGGTGATTTTTGGAAGGTGTGATCTGCTATATCGGACTCGGCTCGAACATGGGTGATCCGGCCCGAAACTGCAGGCATGCGCTCACCTGCCTGTCGCGAGTCAAAGGAGTAAAAATCCTTCGTGTTTCTTCACTGTATCGTACTCAGCCGGTGCTCCCCCCGTCACAAGGCGGATGGTCATCGGATGAAGCCAGGCTTTTGGAAAACCAGGACTGGTTTATTAACGCGGTTGCCGAAATCAGAACCACCCTTTCAGCCCGCGGGGTTTTACAAAATTTACAGCATATCGAAGAGTCGATGGGGCGCAGGCGCATCATCACAGGCGGGCCAAGAATCATTGATCTGGATTTGCTCTTTTACGGTCAGGATGTTATGAAAGAAGCGGATCTAATTGTTCCGCATCCGGAGGCGCACAAGAGACGATTTGTTCTGGAACCCATGTGTGAAATAGCGTCTTACTACATTCATCCCTTATTCGGTGTATCGATGCGGGGATTGAAAGAAAGGCTGGAAGATCGCAACCAGGTTTTGCGATATCGAGACGAAAATGAAGAAGGACCCCTATGAACGTTTTTAAAATTCTCTTTATTTTAATATTGCTCTATGTCGGTTATCGTGTGGTTTTGATGTTGCGCGGCGGTAAGCGCGAATCGGTCAGAGGTTATCGGGTGGATGAGGCGCCATTGAAAGGCGAAGAACTGGTTCAGGATCCGTTTTGCAAAATTTACGTTCCCAAAAGTCAGGCGATGGTCAGAGAAATTAACGGGAAAATGTGCCATTTCTGCAGCCGCGAATGCCTGGAAAAATATATTTCTGAAAATAAATAAACAGTCAAAAAGGGGGAACCATGAAGTTTTTTATTGATACGGCCAACGTTGCTGAAATCAAAGAAGGAATAGCCTTGGGGATGGTGGATGGTGTGACGACCAATCCGACGTTGATTGCCAAGGAAAAAAGACCGTTTGATGTCGTCGTCAAAGAAATACTGGACGTGGTCGAAGGGCCGGTCAGTCTGGAGGTCGTCAGTCTTGACGCGAAGGGCATGGTAACGGAGGGTAAGAAGCTTGCGAAGCTGGGGGATCAGGTGGTCGTGAAGGTGCCGATGACGACCGATGGGCTGAAAGCCACCAAGATTCTTTCTGAAGCGGGGATTGATGTCAACATGACCCTGATATTTTCGCCGCTTCAGGCGCTGATGGCCGCCAAGGCCGGCGCCGCCTATGTCAGTCCCTTCGTGGGGCGTCTGGACGATATTTCCGCCGACGGGATGGACCTTGCCCGCCAGATACTCGACATCTATGATAATTATGGATATGAAAGCGAAGTCATTGTTGCCAGTGTCCGGCATCCGATGCATGTGCTGGACGCCGCTTTGATGGGGGCGGATATCGCGACCATTCCGTTTAAAGTCATCGCTCAGCTGGCGCAGCATCCACTGACGGATAAAGGGATCAGCCTGTTTTTGGAAGACTGGAAGAAAGTGCCTAAGAAATAGGTTGAAAGGGATACGCCCGAATATCGGGGCGCAGGATTCCCGGGATAAAACGATGAAAAAAAAACGTGAAGCCTTCAATCTGCCGAATACCATTACACTGGTACGCATCAGTGTGGTGCCCTTTTTATTTATGCTGCTGGCGTCGCCGGGGCCTTTCTGGAGTCTGATGCTGGCCGGACTGTTTGTGCTGGCTTCCATCACCGATCTGCTCGACGGATACATTGCGCGCCGCTACAACTTGATTACCACCCTGGGTAAATTTCTCGATCCGCTGGCCGATAAATTAATCGTAAATTCAGCCATGATTCTGATGATTCCCATTGGTCGCATTGATGCCTGGATCGTGGTGATTATCATTATGAGAGACCTGATTGTGGATGGAATTCGTTCCATGTCATCGGCAGAAGGCATCTATATCCAGGCCAGCGTTTTGGGAAAGCAAAAAACGCTGGCGCAGATCATCGCGGTCACCGCTTTAATGATTCATTATCCCTTTTTGGGGCTGGACGCACATTTTGTTGGGACCATTGTTTTGTATGTGGCGTTGTTTTTAACCCTGTATTCCGGTATTGATTATTTTATCAAATTCTATCGGCGCATCGGTCATTCGCAGTGAAACAAAAAATAACAGATGGGATGATTTTTTTATTGACAAAATCAACCCATCTGGTGTAACTAGCCCACGTTCACACTGAGCGGGCGTAACTCAGCGGTAGAGTGCTACCTTGCCAAGGTAGACGTCGACGGTTCAAATCCGTTCGCCCGCTCCATTTTTTTTCTGGCGGCATAGCCAAGTGGCTAAGGCAGCGGTCTGCAAAACCGTTATTCTCCGGTTCAAATCCGGATGCCGCCTCCAGAAACATTGAGGAGTCGTCTTTTATATAAAGAACTCCTTTTTTTATTTTCAGGCAGTTTTTCAGGAAACATGCCAATGCTCAAGAGATTTACCCAGGTTATCGTCTACTGCGCCCAGCGGGGATATTCAGATCTGCACATCTGTGGCGACCAGCCGATTGTTTACCGCAAAGACGGGAAGATCAACTTCAGCGGTGAAAAAAAATTCAGTCAGGCCGATGTTGAAAACCTGATCAAAACGATTCTCAACAACAGGCAGTATTCTATTTTGCGGAGACGCTGGTCGGTTGATCTGGCTTTTTCCGTCGGTAATATTCGCGTCCGGATCAGCGTATTCAACACCGTTTCGGGACCAAGCATTGCTGTAAGGCTTCTCCCCGGCACAGTTCCCACCATTGAGAATTTAAACCTTCACCCGTCGCTGCATGAAATCAGTGCGCTGAAATCCGGTTTAGTCCTGATCTGCGGCACCACCGGCAGTGGGAAAACCACCACGATCGCTTCTGTGCTGGACGATCTCAACCATCAGCGTTTTGCACACATTGTGACGCTGGAGGATCCCATAGAATACCGCATCCAATCCGTTAAATCTTTTGTCGAGCAAAGAGAAGTCGGCACGCATGTGCCGTCGGTGGAAAGAGGCCTCATTGATGTGATGCGCGCCGATCCCGATGTTATCATGGTGGGAGAATTGCGTGACCCGGTGACCATCCGTCTGACCCTCAATGCCGCCGAATCCGGGCATCTGGTCATTGCAACACTGCACGCTACCAATATGGAAGACGCGCTGTACCGGATCATCAATTCCGTGCCTCCCGAAGCGGAGGAATATGTTCGTTACCAACTGGCTTCAACGCTCTCATGGATCGTTCTTCAGAAGCTTGTTTTTTCGGAAAAGACGGGGTTTCGCATTCCGCTTTTGTCCATCCTGCGCGGCACGTCGCAAATCAAAGGCATCATCCGTGACAAGAAGCTTCACCAGATAGAAAACGCTCTGCACACCGGAAAAGCAGACGGCATGTTCACGCAGGAACGTTATCAGAAGGAAGTTTTGGACTCAGAGAAAAAATATGCCAACCCCAATGTCAACTTCAAGCCTTCGGCGGACGCGGGCGTTGATGCCGTCGTGACATCTCATCTGTTCGATGCCGAAACGGGCCGGGAAGAGGATTGGGCATCGCAGGGAGCCGCCGCTACGCCTTCAGTGGAAAAAAATTCGCGGATAAAATTACCGTCGGGAAAAAAAGCATCGCGGTCTTTGGTGGATCCGGAGGGCTTGGGTGCGGACGATGCGCATTATGTGATTTCGGACAGCGATGAGTTGTCGGATATCATTGCCAGAGCGGAAAACGAGTTCTTGTCAGACAAATAACTGAAACAGCGCAGTCACTCTATTGCATGGATTCGCGGTAAATCTTCCATTCCCCGTTTATTTTTCTCAATGAAAGTTTCTTATCTCCCTTGCTCTTCAGAATCGAAGAGCTGTAATTTTGCGTAAATGTAGCTTCAGCCGTATTAGGGCCTGCCACGATTCGAATCCGTTCGAGCCGGATTCTTATCTTTTTACTTCGGTTGCGGATATCGGTTTTATTATCGATCCATGCGTTTAAATTCATGCCTCTGGATCGGAAATTGCTGGCGTAAAAGCCTCGGTAAGCATTCATGTCACCGGATTCCCAGCTTATGGACCAGCGGTTGATCAGTTGCCTGATTTTCTCACGATCGGCGCTGAAATCCTGTGTTTCTGTGACAGCGGGCTGCGCATTTGCTATAATCGGCGTGGGTTTTTTGGCAAGTTGTAAAGGCGTGCTTTCGTCGATGACGTACCAGCGATTGTTTTTCTTCTGCAGCGTTAATCTGTTGTACATGCCCTGAAAAGTATTGTCCGGTTGAATCGATGTGATTTGATCGAACACAATCACGGCGCTGTCTTCATGCTTTAAAATCGAAACGTCCCGGGGTTCAAGAATGAAATGCTTAGCGGTATTTTTCATCTGACCGATTCTTTTGATCAGATCACTTCTTTTTTTGTTTTTAATCTCGGTACCGGCAAGATAAAGCGCATCAAGGGCCTCCAGGTTTCCTTCCATGACGGCATTGCGCCAGGCCTTCAGCATTCCGGTCAATTCATCCTGGTAGGCCTGTGTCTCATTCTGGGTGATCCAGTGGATAGACTCCGTAATAATGACAGGCGTTTTATTCAAATGGACAAATTGCTCCAGTTTTAAAATGTCGGAATCGCGCAAAACGACGCAGCCGTTGGACTGAAAAGGAATCAGAGCATTGGTGGTGCCGTGAATCCAGATATTGGTTCCCTGACGCCCTGCATTCATATCCGAAAGATTCGGGTAATCAAGAGGCAGCGCCAGTGATCCGTATGTTTCAGGGGGACCGGGATTACGAGCGATTCGGGTGACAAAAAAAATCCCGACCGGTGTTTTTGCGTCGCCTTCCACCTGTTTGCCTCCAGAATTTTTCCCCGTGGAGCAGGGTGCTTCAAAAACTCTGGAAAAAGCGCTGTTTTTCTTGAAAACAAAAAGCTTTTGTTCTTTCTTATCCACCACAATCACGTAGCCTGAGGTAATTGAGATAATAGCATCAGGAATTTTCTCGTTGGGTGAGGCAACGGAAGAAGGTGAATCAGACGGCGACAAAAGAAAAAAAACTATGATGACGGCAAGAGCAGACAGAATACAGGCGGAAACTCTGGTGACCATATCGTAAAAAAATCCTTATATTTTTTTATGTTTTTCATTAACAAAAAATCATATCAAATTCAAGAGATTTCAAGGTTGTCATGATTCAACAATATTTGGAGATTTTTATCTTATTTTATTGCAATAAATCATTATTATTGGTAAAAAGAGTTCCATTCGAGCCGGAAAGGGCCGTGCGTATTTCAGGAGATGACTATTGGCCAAAATAAACGATATCAACTCGACGGAAAAGCTTCTCAGTCTCATTCGCGGAAATCAGCCGAAGGATCCATTATCTGTTTCGCAAAATGAGAAAAGCGTCCAGAAACAAAAAAAAATGCCGCAGGGGAAAAAAATCCTGCCGGCTTTATTTAGGGATAAGCGCCGTCTGATCATCGGTGTGGATATCGGGCAGGACATCATCAATCTCGTAAAAACTACAAGGACATCCGATGGGAAGCCGGTTCTTGTTGATCAGAAAAGCTTTTCCTACCAGCAACCTTACGCGAAAGACTCCGAGCAGTTTGCGCAGTTCTTGAAAGAAACGCTGATCGAATTTGCAGGCTCGCTTTCCTTATGCAGTATCTGGGCGATGATCCCTGCTGCGGAAGTCAATATTCATCACATCAAGATTCCCCGTGTTCCCAAAAAGCAGCTCGAAACGGTCATTTACTGGACCGCGAAAAAAGAAAATCCCATTGATGAAAAAGAAGTAATTTTCGATTATGAACTGCAGGGCGAGATTACAGACCAAGAAATTCCGAAATATTCCGTGATGGTCTATACGGCCCCGAAATTTGAGGTGGAATCCATTCGGGCATTGTTTTCATCCATGGGGGTGACTCCTGTCGGGATCACCATCGCGCCGTTTGCCATCCAGAACATTTTCCGGGCGAAATGGCTGCCTGTTTCCGAATCCGCTTTTGCAAGCCTTTTTATCGGAAGTGATTTCTCCCGGATTGATATTTATTCTAAAAATAACCTCGTGATGACCCGGGGCATCAAAACAGGTGTCAACAGCCTGATTGAGGCTATTTCTGAGGCCGCCTCGGAAAGTCGGACCCGGCAAAAACTGACTCAGGAAGAGTCCCGTGCAATGCTAACGACTTTTTTTCTGCAAGACGACGACATGAGCGACATCAGGCGGGAAGACGACTATACCCCGGAAGAGGTGTCGTCGATGATAGCGCCCGTGTTGGATAGGCTGACCCGTCAAATAGAGAGGACCCTGGAATACTACACCACGTCCGTCGGCTATGAAAAAATAGAAAAAATATATGTTTCTTCAACGGTTAATATCTATCGTCCTTTGATGGACTATTTAAGGGATCAGCTGGGGACAAAAACAGAACTGTTTGATCCGTTCAGCGGGCCCGGCGCTTCCGAAACAGCGGCGGCTCTGCCTCTGGCCGAACGGGTGTCCCTGGTGCCGGCGCTGGGATTGTCTCTTTCCGATCGTGCGCGCACGCCGAATCTTCTTTTCACCTACCGGGAGAAAAGCGAGGAAATCGCGGAAAAAATAATCAACCGGGCGATATTCGGAACATTCGCGGCGGCGCTGCTGATTTGTGTCGGCGTCCTGATCTATATGGCGTTGGATCTAAAGCATAGTACTTATGTGAAAACAAAACTGGAGACGGAGCTGTCGTTGTACCAGCCTGTTTTGTCAACCGAGAAAGTGTCACAGATTGCCGATGACCTCAAACAACAGCATCAGCTGCAGCGACAATACGCCCGCAAGTATCTCGGGGTGGCGCTCATCGGCGAATTGTCTTCACTGACCCCCGATCATGTAAGGCTCATTTCCATGCGGATAAACGAAAAAGGAGATAAAAAGGTCGTCCAGACAGAGGGGATGCTGCAAGAGCATGACGGGCTGACCATCGAAGGGGTTGTGTTCGGCGAGCGCAGCATGCTCGATAGTCTTATCGCGCAATACATTATGAAGCTGGAAAATTCTCCGATGCTTAAACAGGTCATGCTGCAAAAAAGCAGTGTCGTCGTTTACCGGAAGGGTGAAATCCTGCAATTTACAATCTCAGCGAAAATAGGGTAAATATGCCGCAAAAAAATGCTCAAGCGATACCACCGAAAACACTGGGTTATCTGATCATCTGTGTGGGTATAATTGTGGTGATTATCCTGGCGGGGATTCTTCCTTTGTCAAGGTATAACGCAAAAGCGCAAGATCAGATTGAACAAATTCAAAACCGGATTGAAGACCATAAGAGCCTGAACCCGATTTATCTGGTTTTAAGCGAAGCCACTGAAAAGAAAGAAGCGGGCAGTTTACCAAATCCAGTAAAGACAGCCGTGACGCTTGATAAAGCCGATGAATTTTCAGACGCCTTTCGAACGATAGCAGGCAAATCTGGTTTGATGACTATCCCACTGATTCCCGACATGGGAACTTTTTCAGGAGAGTCAAGAGGGCTTCTTTATAATGCCGTCGTGAAAGGGGAACTTGCCAATTTTCGAAGAATGTTGATTGGTCTCGGATCCGTTTCTTACATAGAGCGGATTGAAGAAATTTATATCAGGCAGTACAGCGACTCCATGGAATTCCGTTTGAAAATATGGATTGCCCTCAAGGGGTAAGCCGCAGCAGGTGAATATGACGAAACTAAACAAAAGACAAATCATCATTTTGTGTGTGGCTGCGCTATTTGTGCTTTACGCGGCCTATGATCTGCTGGTGGCTCGTTCAGCCTCTAAACAAGACAAGCGCGAGGCAAGTCCTGTGGAAATCAGTTCATTTGTGAACGATATAAACACGCAACTGGTGCTTGATTCCGTCGCGACAGCGGATGCGTATACGGCGCGCCGGGCCGAAGCGGATTGGCCGGCCAGTCCCTTCTGGGATAGAACGTCCTATCGGGAATGGTCGGCAGGCGGGCGGGATGCCGCAGGCGGTGCCGCCGTAAAAATTATCTATTCCGGTTTCGTAGATGCGGGAAACAGAAAAATGGCCGTGATCAACGGTTGGGAATACGCAGTAGGAGAACAGCTGGAGCTGGAAGGGTATGTCCTCAAGAACATCACCCCTTCGCGTGTGGTCATTTTTAATAAAAATACAGGAAGCGAACTGGCTGTTCCCATTCAGGAATGAAACTTAAGCCAAGGGAGGTTATTGCCTTGAGAAGGTCCATAAGCAATGCAATTCATTTGAAGTCTTTGATCGGCGTGATGCTGCTCATTATCACTTTCGGTTGTGCCGGAGATCAAACAAGTCTGAAATCAGATCCGTTCTTTGAAAAATGGAACACGCTGGCGGATGATTCCAAAGGACATTCTCCTTCCGCCAGTTCGAAAAAACACGACTTGGCGTTACAGCAGGAAACAACACAAAAGACCGCAGCGCTGATCGGTGAAGAAGTCAAAACGCTTCCCGGAAAGCGCATCAATCTGATGATGCGTCAGGCGGACATCAAAGCGGTGCTGCGGGCGCTTGCCCGATCCGTTAACATCAACATCTTGGTGAAGAATACGCTGGAAGGTGACATCAACGTTGATTTTCGCGATGTTGCATGGGATCAGGCATTTACAGGATTGTTACGGACATACGGTTTGTCTTATCGCTGGGAAGGAGAAATTCTCCGCGTGATGACCCTCGAAGATATCGAGCAGGATTTAAAACAGAAGGTCAGTATACGAGATACCCAGTGGGTTGAACCTCTGCTTCAGCCTCAGTTTATCAAGATCGATTTTGCCGATGCCAAGAAACTCAGCGAGAATCTAGTGGATTTTCTTACAAAGGATAAAAACGACAAGCCGCGCGGAACGATCAAGGTTGATGACCACAACAACGCGTTGATCATATCCGCCATTCGGGATGACATGGACAGAATCATGTCTGTCATCCGGGAGGTTGATCGTCCGACACCGCAGGTCCTGATCAAGGCCAATATCGTCGAAACAACGAAAAACGTCGCACGTGATCTGGGTGTCCGGTGGGGTGGCTGGAACAGTGGTAATCTTGGCGGCAGTGAAAGCCTTATTGCAACCGGGGGAGCCGGTGCGCCGCTGGGCGGTATCGGAAGCAGGGGCTTTGGTGTGAATTTCCCGGCAGGCACGGGTAAGGGTGACGCTTTGACGGGGACGCCATTGGGTACATTGGCGTTAATGTTCGGAACCATCGGCGGGAATTTACTGGAACTGGAGCTTCAGGCGCTTCAGAAGGACAATAAACTCAATATTCTTTCCAGTCCGTCGATCACAACCCTCGATAACCAGAAGGCCTATACAGAAAACGGCGCCAGGGTGCCTTACGCAACCCTGGACACAAGTGTCACGCCACCGACAAGAACCGTAAAGTTTGAAGATGTCGTCTTGAGGCTGGAGATAACGCCCCATGTCATTGACGGAAAAAAACTGAAAATGAAAATATTGGTGAAGAAAGATGAAGTGGATCCCATTAACGCCCTGGACGACGGCACGCCATTCATCATCAAAAAACAAACCGAAACCGTTCTCATTGTTCATGACGGGGAAACCATCGTTATTTCCGGTTTGACAAAACAAACCAACGCGGCCGGAGACGCGGGGTGGCCGTGGCTCAAAGATGTTCCCGTCCTGGGCTGGCTTTTTAAGGCCGACAATAAAAGCGAATCCATGGAAGAAGTCTTGATTTTCATCACGCCGAGTATCCTTCAGGTAGCCGGGGCGGACAGGCACAATAGGTCAAGTGGCAAAGAGGGTGAACCGGAAAAAATATCCATTCAAAATTAGGCAGGGTTTTAGAAAGTGGACTATTACAATCTTCTTCATTTTAAAAAAGAGCCATTTTCCAACTCGCCGGAGCCTGAGTTTCTATTCGCCTCGCCGCAGCACAGCGAATGTCTGCAAATGCTGGAGCTGGCTGTACGTTTGAGGCGCGGTTTAAACATTGTGATCGGAGACGTTGGCACCGGGAAAACAACGCTTTGCCGAAAACTGATTCAGAATCTTTCTGTCTTGTCGGCGTCTGACAGCCCGGACATAGAAACGCATTTGCTCCTCGATCCTGCGCTCGGCGGGAAAATGGGATTTCTGCGCGCCGTCCACACGCTTTTATGCGATGCCGAAAGTTCAGAGTCGGACACGGAATGGCAGCTTAAGGAAAAAATAAAAAACGGCCTTTTTCGCAAAGGCGTTGAAGAAGAAAAAATCGTAGCCCTGATTATTGACGAAGGCCAGAAACTCCCATCCGAATGCCTCGAGATCCTGCGGGAATTTCTCAATTACGAAACCAACAGCTTCAAGCTCCTTCAGATTGTCATTTTCGCCCAGAGGGAAATTGAGAAAACGCTGTCGGCGCATCCCAACCTGCTCGATCGGGTCAACGTATTGTACCGCCTCAAACCGCTGACTTTCCGGCAGACACGGGACATGATCCATTATCGCGTTCGCGTTGCCAGAGAATCCGAGCTGATCCAAAACGGCCTTTTTAGTTTTGGAGGTCTGCTGGCCGTCTACCTTGCCACAGGCGGGTATCCCCGAAAAATCGTATCCTTGTGCCATCAGGTTCTTTTGAAGATGATTATCCGCGGCAGTCATAAGGCCGGATTTTTCTTTGTCCTGGCTTGCGCGGGACCCGGAGCCGGATCCGTCGTTCGAAAAATTCAGTGGGCCGCCCTTCTTGTCGTCCTGATCGCTGCGGCAGGTATTTTCGCTTTTTCCTTTTCTGAACGAAAAGACGCCGGTGTCACCCCTGAGGCGCAAGCCGCGATTGCGGAAGAAAAAGGTATTGTGGAACCACTCAGCGAAGAAGCGCGTCTACCTTCGGGGCCGGTAGCGCATTCCAATATGAAAATGCCGGAAATGCTGGGTGAGATCACCTTTCAAAAAAATATGACGCTGTGGCGGGTGCTGGAAAGCATCTATGGCTATGCGGGACCGGAATTGATCGGGAAGGTCGTCGAAGCCAATCCGCATATCATGGATGTTGATCTTATTTCCGAGGGGGGACAAATCCGTCTGCCGGCCATCGCAACGAGAAGACCGCATAACAGGAATTTTTGGGTGGTTGCCATTCAAAACAGTGCGGATTTGGGAAGCGCCTATGATCGTTATCGTGACGAATTGCAAACTGTTTCAGGAAATCAGACCATGATATTTTCTTATTGGAGCGCTGATAAGGGATTCAATCACGCTGTTGCCTTAAACAGGGTTTTCAAAGATGCCCGTGAGGCCTCAGAGGCTGTCGCCGTATTGCCGTCGGGATTAGACGCGAAAATATTGTCCGGTTGGACTCCCGAAACCGTATTTTTCAATCGCGTGGTAGAGAGCAGTAAAAGGGACCGGAGGTCAGATGAAATTTAAAAAACGTTTGGGTGAAATGCTGGTGGAAGAAGGTTTGATCACCGACGACCGCCTTAAGCAGGCCCTGCTCGATCAGAAAAAAGCCGGCTTGAAACTCGGGCAGTTTCTCACCCGCCAGGGTATTGTCAACGAGCAGCAGATTATTGATTTGCTAAGCCGTCAGCTGAAAATCGCCAAGTACCATCCCGACGAGTATCCTCTGGATATCGACCTGTCCCGACAGATTCCGATTGAAGTCGCTCAGAAGTATCAGATAGCGCCTCTGAAAAAGAAAGGGCGCCTGCTCACGATTGCCATTGTCGATCCGCTGGACATCAATGCGCTGGACTATGTGGAAGTACTCACCAATTCAGAGGTGGAGCCAGTGGTTTGTTCGGAGCGGGAGGTCAATCAACTCATCAGTTCGCTCTACGGCATGCAATCGGGCCTGGGCGGCATCATGGAAACCATGGAGATTTCCTCACTCGACGAAAACCAGCCGGAAGCTGTTTCGGACAAGGAGGAAGTTCAGATTGCCTCATTGCAGGATATGGCAGGCGAGGCGCCGGTCATCCGGCTGGCGAACTCTATTTTCGCGCAGGCCATCCGGGATGGCGCCAGCGATGTGCACATCAGTCCTCAGCAGAAAACCGTCCAGATGCGGTTTCGTATCGACGGGAAACTGCTGGAAGTTCCATCGCCGCCTAAATCTCTTTTTCTGCCCATCATCGCCCGCATGAAGATTTTGGCCAACATGGATATCACCGTGTCGCGGATTCCCCAGGACGGAAGATTCACGCTTAAGCTCGACCGCAAGGAAATCAACGTGCGCGTGTCGTCCATGCCCACCATTTATGGTGAAAATTTGGTTTTGCGACTGCTCGATACAAGCGGTGGCGTCTATTCACTCGACCGTCTGGGCATGGTCAAATCCGACATGGAAAAGATTGAAAAGGTCAGCCACAAACCCTACGGCATGATTCTCAGCACCGGTCCCACCGGCAGCGGAAAGAGCACCAGCCTCTACGCCATTTTAAATGCGATTAATAAACCCGACATCAACATCATCACTCTGGAGGATCCTGTCGAATACCGGATCAACAACATAAGGCAGGTGCAGCTCAACCGCAAGGCCGGAATGACATTCGCAAGCGGTCTGCGCTCGATCCTGCGGCAGGATCCGGATGTCATCATGGTCGGTGAAATTCGCGACGCGGAAACGGCAGCCATTTCCGTTCAGGCCGCACAGACCGGTCACCGTGTCCTGACCACCGTCCACACCAATGACGCGGCGGGCGCCATTACGCGCTTTGTGGATATGGGCATCGAACCTTTTCTGGTCTCCTCGGTTCTGATTGCTTCATTTGCCCAGAGACTCGTCCGAACCGTTTGTCCCTACTGCAAGGAAAGCTACAATCCGCCTCAAACCGCCTACACGGCGCTGGGCATCACCCCCGAACAGGCCGCCACGGCGAATTTTCAGCGCGGCAAAGGATGTTATCAGACCATCACCGCCTGAGCCCACTCGAGGGCGACATCCTCCAGGGCGTCATGGTCGACCGCCGCGTTCACCATGCCCATCCTCTCGGCCTCTTCGGCGGAGTGGTCAGCGCCGATGAAGAAGATCTCCCTGGCCTTCTTCTGGCCGACCATTCGAGCCAGATAGGCCGATCCGTACCCGGCGTCGTAGCTGGCCACGTCTGCGTCGGTCTGTTTGAAGATGGCGTGGTCTCGACAGGCGATCGTCAGGTCACAGACCACGTGCA
>JAWOJC010000297.1:0-3105 GCA_046484315.1 Smithellaceae bacterium
TTCCGTGATCATTAAATGTTTAACAAAGCAGCGGAACGGAAAGGGAACCCTCCATGAATTCCGCGTATTTCCAATTTTTAGCAAGCAGGGTCAGGCCTTGATTAATAATTTTTCTCCAACTGCGGGACAATGGTAAAAACGTAAGATTCTGAAGGGAGAAGCGGGAATGCGAGCGCAGCCTATTATTTTACCAGTGTCTAATGCCACCCGTTTGCCCTGTCCGGTGAATGCACTATCCCAGTAATAAAAGACTCACTGCCATCACCATCATCCCGGCAATGAGGCCCAGGATGCTGTCGTGGCCCTTGCCATAGGCCCGGCTGGTCGGCAGAAGTTCATCGATACTGATATAGACCATGATGCCCGCGACGCCCCCGAACAAAACACCCATGACATGCGCAGGCACGGCCCAGGCGCCAGTTCCGGCAAACGCGCTGAGCGCGGCTAAAGCGCAGAGCGCCCCCAGCGGTTCGGCAAGCCCGCTGGCGAGCGAATACAAAAAAGCTTTCTTGCGGTTGCCGGTTGCATAAAAAATCGGAACGGAAACGCTGATCCCTTCCGGGATGTTGTGCAGGGCAATCGCCACGGCAATAGCCACGCCCAGCGCCGGATCATGAAGCGCGGCCAGAAACGTGGCGATGCCTTCGGGAAAGTTGTGAATCGTGATGGCCAGCGCCGTGAATAACCCAGTACGCATAAGACCCGCATGCGCGTGACTGTGATCGTGCGCTCCGGGCAGACGTATACGCGCATCCTGATAGGCAGCGGATTGAAAATCCGGAAGCGCGGCGTGTGGATCATGAAGCGGCGCCGTCTCCTCTTCGGTGTGCGTTTCATGTGGGTTCTCGGCGGAAGGGATGAGATTGTCGATGACCGCCATCAAAATCATGCCGCTGAAAAACGACGCCGCCGTCAACCCCGGTCCCCAGGAATCGCCATAACGCATGCCGATCATTTCGATGCTATTCGGAAAGATTTCGACAAAGGACACATACAGCATCACGCCTGCGGAAAAGCCTGTCGCCACGGACAGAAAACGGTAGTTGGTCCGTTTGGCGGTAAAGGCAATCACGCTGCCGATGCCGGTGGCCATTCCGGCACAAAGTGTCAGCCCCAGAGCGATCCAGACGTCATTCATAAATCCCGCTTCCTTCCGGAAAGGGCCATGTTTCCATCTCTTGGCCCTTTTGATTTGCCGCTTCAATAATTGGTTTCTCAACGCACCAGAGCCTGAGGAATCCGATAGCCCGACGTTTCTCGTTTTTACCACAGGACTCATTTGCCTGCAACACGCGTGGGTATTCTGTTACGGTAATTTGTTAAAGGTTTGTATCCCCCGGTTGAATATGTTAGAAACACGACGATGGTGCGCTTTGCCGATTTTCGGGGCATCAGACAGTTAAAACGCCAATGACAAAAAAGGGATGCCGATTGTGTGGAAAAAATTTTCGATTACAATGACAATGGGATGGTTTCTTGCCGCTTGTCTGCTTTCGGCAGCCGCAAAGCCGGCCTTGGCGCATCCGCACGTGTTTATCGACACGTCGATAACCGTTGAATTCAACGATCACGGGCTTTCCGGCTTTAAGGTGGAATGGGTGTTCGACACGATGTTCGGAAGCAGACTGATTGCCGATTACGACCACGATAAAAACGGTAGATTGGACATGGCGGAAAGCGCCGAAATTGAGCAAAAAGCTTTTTCCAATGTGAGCAAGTTTAATTATTTTACCTATGTTTACATTGGAAGCAAACGTCACGACATCGTCACCATATCCCATTTTCAGGCTTCAATTCTCGGCAAAACCCTTCAGTATGCTTTCTTTATTCCTTTTGAGCGCGCCTGGAATGAAATCGACGGCAATATATGGATTGGTTTTTTTGATAAAACCAATTTTTGTGATTTTCAGTTTAATGCCGAAAAACCTTTTTCCGTATCCTCGCCACAGGATATCGATATCGTGGCAAAAATTGTCTCGACGCGGGATGGCTGGGTTCGCCACCGGGCCTTTGAAGAATTACGCATTCAATACAAGAAGACCCAATGATGAGATTTTACGTCTGCCTCACCCTTGCCTGCCTGCTTTTCTTACCGGTGTATGTTAACGCCCAGAATCCTTTTATGTCCTCAGGGCCTGTCACGAGCGACTCGGAGGCCGAACCGGATAACATCGCATCCTCAAAGCAAAGTCCGGAGCGCTTAAGGCTGATGTCTTTAGCCCCGGTGCGCTTGCTTTCCGAACGTTTGGCGAAAACGCAAAGCGCGTTGCGCCGCGACATCGAAAAACTCCTCAACGATCCCGACGATTCGGCCCTTCCCGTAACGATTCTGCTTCTGGCCCTCTTTTCTTTTTTGTACGGCATGATCCACGCCGCGGGCCCGGGACATGGCAAGGTGTTTATCGGATCGTATATGCTTGCCGGGAAGCCGCGGTTTATGGATGCATTCAAGGCGGCGCTCGCCATTGTGGCGGCCCATACGCTGAGCGCCGGAATTCTGATTATCGCCTTCATGATTTATCTCGGCAAGGTCACGCTGCAAAATACTGCTGTGGCGGAAGGCCGCCTGCAACTGGTCAGTGCGGCGCTCATTTGTTTGGTTGGCGCATACCTGTTCATTCGGGGCATTTGGGGCGCGCTCAAAAAGAACACTGATCTTTCCGGCGCAAAAGAACCGGGTAAACCCCGGGGGCTTTTCGCCCTCGCTGTGTCGGTAGGCCTGATTCCCTGCCCCGGCGTTTTGCTGGTGATGCTCTTTGCGATCCATCTCGGAATGATTCCCGCCGGCATCATGGCGGTTTTGTCCATGGCGATGGGCATGGTCGTGACCATCACGCTCATCGGCTGGCTTTTTCTGGCCGCCGGAAAATCGGCTTTGCGCGCCGGGGAAGTTCTGGGTAAGCGACGCATGCTTATCTCGCACGGGCTGACAATTGTCGGCGCGCTTGTGATTATGGGATTCGGTCTGCTGCTATTTGCCGGATATTAAAGGTAAAAAACCAGGCATCGCCGTTAGCCTGGACGCCCATGCATCCTCATCCATTTTTTTAATTTTATTTCTTGACAGCAACTGGCGGTATCCTGTATAGACGAATTCAATGATAA